>NZ_JAZGVT010000064.1:0-127180 GCF_036440755.1 Methylobacter sp. Wu8
CCCTTTCGACCGGAAAACAGGGGCATATTTTAGCATTTCCGGTCGAAAAGATGGGCTTAAAAATAGATATTAATTAAATATTTCAATTGGATAGAGGGTTTTTCAGGGGTGACTAATTAACAATTCAACCTGATGCAGCACCCACATTTTTTCGGAGACTGTGACCCGATAGCCGGTGTAAGCAATGGCAATAAAAGACAACGTGAATGCCAGAGCGGTTATAAAGACATTGTTGGAATATCCGTAAATATAGATAAAAAAATCCCTCAGGATGGTCTCCAAAAACACCAGAACCTGCATGACAATAACGACCGGAATAAGCGCTAAAATACCGACGATAAAATATTTCAGACTCGACTTGATTAAATTAAGCATGTTTGACTCCTAATCCTGTTTCAACAAAATGTAGGAAGCGATTTACAAATCGCGCCCTTAAAAATCGGGGCATCTAAAATACCCTTATTCATTTCCTGCTATTCCGCGCAACTGCTTTGGGCAGAAACAATCGGATAAAAAACTTTTCGATTTCAATCAGTATAAACACAGTTGAGGCAACGGCGACAATCATTTGCCAGGCATGCGCATCTAGTTCAACAGTGCCGAATAACACTTGCATGGGCCGCCAATAGGTAAAAGCCATTTGGAAGGCAATCAGCAGCAGGACAGCCAGCCACACCAACCGGTTGCCGAACAGACCATGCAGATTGAGCACGGAATGGTGCAGGTAACGGCTGTTGAAGACATAAAATATTTCAAACATCACCAGCGTGTTCACCGTGACCGTCCGCGCCAGTTCAATCGGCGCGCCGAGCGAACGCTCCCACAGAAACAGGCCGAAGGCGCCGGTTACCATAATCAGAGACACGAACACAATGCGCCAAATCATAAACATAGAGAGCAAGGGTTCATCAGGCTTTCTGGGCATGCGGCTCATAATGTTGCGTTCCGGCGGCTCAAAGGCCAGCGTTAGCGACAAGGTCACTGCGGTAATCATGTTCACCCATAATATTTGCACCGGCGTGATCGGCAATATTTCGCCCATCACGATGGCCGCGACGATCATTAACGCTTCACCGCCACCGGTAGGCAAGATAAAAATAATCGACTTCAGCAGATTGTCGTATATGCCGCGGCCTTCTTCAACGGCATGGGCTATCGAAGCGAAATTATCATCCGCCAACACCATTTCACTGGTTTCCTTGGCGACCTCTGTGCCTTTTTTGCCCATCGCCACGCCCACATCGGCGCGTTTCAGCGCCGGCGCATCATTAACACCGTCACCGGTCATCGCCACCACATGACCGTCCGCTTGCAACGCAGCCACCAAACGCAGCTTGTTTTCCGGGCTGGTGCGGGCAAAAACATCGACATCCCGGATGGCTGCCGTCAGTTCGCTGTCGGCCAGCCGGTCCAGCTCTTCTCCGCTCAACACCGAACCGTCACCGATATTCAGCTGTGCGGCAATAGCAACAGCCGTCGCCGCGTGGTCGCCGGTAATCATTTTGACTCTGATCCCGGCATGTTGGCACTTGAGCACGGCTTTGACGGCTTCGGGGCGCGGCGGGTCGATCATGCCGACAAGCCCTAACAACGTCAGCCCGGTTTCGGCATCGGCAAAGCTGATTTGAGTCTGGGACGAAGGTACGGCCTTGAACGCAATCGCCAGCAGGCGCTGACCGCCGCCGGCGATTTCATCCATTATCCGATGCCAATCGGCCATATGAATCGGCACATCTTCGCCATCGATGCGTTGCCGGCTGCACATGCCCAGCACTCGCTCAGGCGCGCCTTTGATAAATACAAAAGCATGGCCGCCATGGTCGTGATGCAGTGTCGCCATATAGCGATGTTCCGATTCGAACGGGATAACGTCGGTGCGCGGCATTTCCTGATTGAGAAAATCGGGCTCCATCCTTGCTTTGTGCGCCAGGGTAATCAATGCCCCCTCCGTAGGATCGCCATGCACAATCCAGTTGTCGCCGTTCCCGGCTTTTTGCTCCAATCTTGCGTTATTGCACAATACGGCGGCGCGAAGCAACTCATGCAAATCCGGGTGATCTTCTACAGGTGTTATTTCGTCCGCCAGTTTAAAACGGCCTTCCGGTTTATAACCCACGCCTTCGACCGTAAATAGTTTGTTATTAACGAAGACCGATTTGGCGGTCATTTCGTTACAGGTCAGGGTGCCGGTTTTATCGGAACAGATGACGGTAACCGAGCCCAAGGTTTCAACGGCCGGCAAGCGCCGGATAATGGCATTGCGTTTGGCCATGCGTTGTACGCCGATAGCCAACGTGATGGTCATAACGGCGGGCAAGCCTTCGGGAATGGCCGCCACCGCGAGCCCTACCGCCGACATAAATAGCTCTGTCAAAGAAGAATGCTGAATAGTCCAACCATAGGCGAATGTCGCCGAGGCCAGCATCACAATCGCAACGGTCAACCACTGGCTGAAACGCGCGATCTGCCGCAGCAGCGGCGTGGCTAATTGTGGAACTGTGCGCAGCATGGCGCTGATACGGCCGATTTCGGTAAGGTCGCCGGTGGACACCACTATGCCCAGCGCAGTGCCGTAGGCGACCAAGGTACCCGAGTAAGCCATGCAGAAGCGGTCTCCCAGCGATGCATTGGCGCCGGCAACCTCCGTATTTTTTTCGACGGGTAAAGATTCCCCGGTGAGCATCGATTCATCGACGCGCAAGTTTTTGACCTGTAAAAGACGTAGATCGGCGGGTACTTTGTCGCCGCTTTCCAAACTGATAATATCGCCCGGAACCAGCTGCTCGGCGGATACCAGAAAATTCTTGCCGTCACGCCGCACCATGGCCTGGTGTGTGAGCATATTGCGTATCGCATCCAGAGCTTTCTCGGCCTTGCCTTCCTGAATGAATCCGATCAACGCATTGATCAACACCACGCCGACGATCACGCCGCTGTCTACCCAATGATCAATGGCCGCCGTTACACCGGCCGCAATGAGCAATACATAAATCAGCATATTGTGAAACTGGCCGAGAAAGCGTTTGAAAGGTCCGCGGCCAGCCGCTTGCGTCAGCCTGTTAAAGCCGTGTTGCGCCAGCCGCAGCTTTGCTTCCTGCGCGCTTAAGCCCTGTTCAGTGCCGGCCAAAGCGCTGCAAATTATACCGGGGGAAAGCGCATGCCAAGAGCGGCCGCCTGATGTGTTCTTCTTTTTCATCATTACTACCCTCATTATGGTTATTAACCGATTACGCGCTGTCCGCGAAAAACGTTTTACGCAGTGCAGTGAGTTGCATAGATGTCGATCATTAAAGCGGCATCTTTAGGGAAGCGCTGATTTAGTCCTCCGACGAGCTCAGGACGAACGGTAGCGTGTTGATTCGCCTCCTTGAACGGGAGCGGTTTGTTCAACCGTTAAGTATGAAATGAACATAAATGCTGACGATATACCCCAACAAAATAACGGGCATCCACTTCAGATGCCCCATGAACGTATAAAACCCTTTTCCTTGCCCCATTAATGCAACACCGGCAGCCGATCCGACCGACAGCAGTGAACCGCCGACCCCGGTAGTCAGGGTAATCAACTGCCATTGCGCGACATTCATCTCAGGGTGCATGCTGAGCACTGAAAACATAACCGGTATATTGTCAATAACGGAAGACAGGATGCCTAAGGTGATATTGGCCTTGGTCGGCCCCATATCGATGTAGAGCGTATGCGACATCAGGTCGAGGTAACCGATGAATTGGAGCCCGCCGACCGCGAATACCACGCCGAAAAAAAACAGCAAGGTGTCCCACTCCGAATCGCGCACGCAATTAAAAATGTCGTAATGGCCTTCAAACGCGTTCGACACTGAAAAGTGATAACTCAACATCATTAAAAATGACAGCCCGACCATCATGCCCATAAAAGGCGGGATAAATAAATAGTGTTCCCCGAGAATCGCGAAAACAATCGTCAAGATAAAGAAAGCCGTGATGCGTTTGGCGCCCGTTTTAAGCAGGACCTTTTCTTCTTGTTTTTTGGCCGGGGGCAGGCTGTTCGGTACAAAAAACTGCATGCATAGCGCCGGTACCGCAAAATTTAACAAAGCGGGTACAAACAGCCGGAAAAACTCGACGAAAGCCACATGGCCCGACTGCCAGACCATCAGTGTGGTTATGTCGCCAAAAGGACTGAATGCACCGCCCGCATTGGCCGCCACGACAATATTGATGAAACTGAGATTGATAAAGCTTTTGGCGTTTTTATCGGCGAACGCCATCACCACCGCGCCGACCAATAAGGCTGTTGTCATGTTGTTGGCAAATGAAGACAGGAAGAAGGCTATAACGCCGGTAATCCAGAACAGTTGCCGGTAGCTGAAATGCTTTTTGCTTAACCAGCTGCGCAATACCTCGAAGACATTCCTTTCCGTCATCGCATTGGTGTAGGTCATCGATACCAGCAAAAACAACAACAGCTCTGCATAATTCATTAAATCATGCATCAGCCGACCTCTGATCTCTTCCCGGCCGTAGCCGTTTTGTATCGCCAGGTAAGCGGCCAATATCCAGATGAAACCCGACGCCATGATCACCGGCTTGGATTTCCTTAAGCCGGTAAATTCCTCGGTCATGACGAAACCGTAAGAAATGACAAACATCGCCAAACAAATAATGCCGATTATCGAGCCGGTCTGTCCGAGCGTCGGAGCCAATTCAGAGGCATGGGCGGGGACTGCGACAAGAGATAATAAAATAATGGATAGTCGATACATTGCTTTAATAAAAATTAAGTCCGAGAAAAAACAAGGCGGATACTACCGACCGGCTAGGCCGCTATAATTTCATGTATTTTTTATTGGAATGCCGGGGGCTATCCTAACTTGTCTATTAACTGGACGCAAAAAAGACCAAACCGAATACGCCCACCGTAAAAGAAGCCATGATTTAAACCGTTTATAAAAGCCCGTCAGCACTCGCCATAAACCACAACAGATAAAAGACAGTGATTTGGCTTTGTTGGCGATTGGTATGAAAAATACGCTCTATGAGCTCATTCGAACCACCCGAAAATAAAGCAGCACGCATCATAATAGCGCGACAACAAGTCCGATCATGATCAACCGGTTCAGTGCTTTCGATTAGCCAATGGAATCATAACCTGCCCCCAAAATGGCAGTTTCAATAAAATCCGCTGCTAAACATCCGCATAGAATTTCACTTTTCCGGTTTCAATGTCATACATCCCGCCGACTATACCGATTTCACCGCTTTGTAACATGGCGTCCAGTAAAGGGCTTTTGCTTTTGATTTGCTCGACGGTCAACTGCACATTTTTATCGGCCACTTTTTGCACAATTTCGTCATTACCGGCGCTGATTTCGACAGACTCTTCGGCCTGTACCGCATCCACGGCCGGTTTTATTTTGTGTAGCAGTCCGCTTAAATGATCCAGCTCGACATTTGCGCAAGCGCCTTTGACTGCGCCGCAATGCGAATGGCCCAGCACCACAATCAACTTCGAACCCGCCAGCTTACAGGCGTATTCCATGCTGCCCAGAATGTCGTCATTGATGACGTTGCCCGCGACCCTCGCACTGAACACATCGCCCAAGCCCTGGTCGAAAATTAATTCGACCGAAGTACGCGAGTCCATACAGCTGAGAATAATCGCAATCGGAAACTGCCCTTTCCGGGTATCGTTAATTTGCTCCAATAGATTGCGGTTGGATTTCAGGTTATTAACAAAACGTTCATTGCCTTCTTTCAGCAACGCCAACACCTTGGCCGGTGTTAGCGATTGCTGGGTATCGTAGGTTGGCGCCCTGGCATTCTCGACCGGTTGCAACACGCCGAAACCGCGCAGATTCTCAATGGTCAGCTTGATATGCTTGCGTTGCGCTTCAATTTTGAAGTTTTCGATGATTTCGAAAACATCGTAATCAATATATTTTGAACGGGTTGCATCAATCACCACTTCCGAATAATCGGGCAACTGTTCAAGGGTTTGCTGGATATTGGCTTTATTCAGGAAAGAGATATGCTCGGATAATCTGAGTATGGTTTTATTGCCGATATGCGACTCATTAAAATAAAAAGCGCTTTTATAATTTTCCAGCAATATCGAAAATAAGGCGAAAATCAGCCCAATAACAAGACCGATCAGCAGATCGGTAAAAATCATGCCCAAGATGGTCACGCAGAACGGGATGAAATGGTACATGCCCGCTTTGTACATCGTGGAAAAAACTTTTGGCCGGATCAATTTATAGCCGACAACCAGCAACACGCTCGCCAAACTGGCCAGCGGAATTTTGTTGATCATGGTTGGAATAAAAATGACCGCAAACAGCAATAGCACCCCGCATATAATCCCTGTCGCCTTGGTTCTGGCCCCGGATTGAATGCCAATAGAGCTGCGCACGACGACTTGCGCCATCGGCAGGCCGCCGATCAAGCCGCTACAGGCATTGCCGATGCCTTGCACAATCAGCTCCCTGTTAGTGGGGGTCACCCTTTTATAGGGATCCATTTTATCGACCGCCTCTACAGAGAGCAGCGTCTTCAAACTCGCCACAACAGCTATCGCTAACGCAGCCAAATAAACAGCCGGGTTATTGAGCAAGGAAAAATCCGGAAAATGCAGTTGGCTCAATAAATCGCCGGCATTGTTAAGCACCGGGATCATAACCAAGTGATTGCCGCTCAACGCCAGTTCAGGATAAAAACTTTGCAGGCCTTCGTTGATCAGCACTGCGGCTAAAATCGCAATTAAAGCCCCCTGGAATAATTGAAAAAAACGATGCTTCTTCATGAACGGCTGTTCCCACAAGAAAAGAATCGCCAATGATGTCAACGCGATCATGATTGCTGTGGGTGAGCTGAATTCCAGCATATGCGCCAGCTCGGTAAAAGAGGAGTAGTTATCGGCCTGAATAAAGGAAGTATCGCCTTCGTAATCGCGGTCATAACCGATAGCATGGGGAATCTGTTTAAGAAAAAGAATTAAGCCCATGCCCGACAGCATGCCGTTAACGACCGATGACGGAAAGTAATAGGCGATAACCCCGGCTTTGGACAGCCCCATGATAATTTGGAAAACGCCCGCAATAACCAGGGACAACAGAAAACCATTGAAACCCAGCTTGTCGATGGCCGTCCAGACAATCATCGCAAGACCGGCGGTTGCGCCGCTGATGCCCAACGAAGAGCCGCTCAACGGTGCAACCACCAATCCACTGATAATACCCGCTATCAATCCTGAGAACAGCGGCGCACCCGAAGCCAGCGCTATGCCCAACGATAACGGTATGGTTATCAGAAAAACCGCCACACCTGCCGGTAAATCGTATTTCAGGTTGGCGAACAAGCCGCCGTTATTCATTTCAGAGTTTGAATTCATCCGTATTTCTGTTGTTTGCGTTTTCATAGTATTAACTTTATCGATATTAATGTCTTAGACATTATGTGAATAAGATAGACACATAGATAATGTTTCGTTTGCGTAGTAAAAAAAAGTAACGAGAAGCCGCTCCGGCTTATTAACTGGCTATCACTCTACCCTGCTTCCCTTTCATCAACCTTTCACAACAAGGGTTCCAATTTATGAATATTTGATTGATCCTGAAAACCGCAATTGGAAGTGTGGATGAGGCTGAAAAACAAATGTCGTATTGGCAAATAGATGGATTAGTGTGCGGAGCGGTTATTCAGCTTGACTGCGTGAACGACGGCACAGACAGAATTAACGGGCGCTGAGATATAACCAAGCAGGCGTAACGCCCTGATTCGGCACTATGACGGATGATTTAAGTCGATAAGGGAGGACGCCTGAGTCCTCGACAGTTTTGATCTGCGGCGTTGCGGACGACCAATCTAATATTTTGAATTATCCCTTTCGTGCCGGGCATACGAAGCATGAAAGGATAATTCATTGCGCCTTCGGCGAAGCGCTTCAAGTGATATGATCGGCCTACTCACGGACAGAAAGCAACATTAATCCCAACGATTGTCCCTGACCTGCACTTTGCCGTTTTCGATTCTGACCGGAAAGCAGTCGATATCTTCATAGGCGGGCGGGGATTTTACCGCGCCGGTTTTGACGCAAAAACGCGCGCCATGACGGGGACAGATAATCTGATCGCCTTCCAGCCTGCCGCTGGCGATTTCAGCGCCGTCATGGGTGCAGACATCTTCAATCGCATAAAATTGGCCGTCGATTTTAAAGATCGCGACATCCGTACCATCGACATTGATGACGACATTCTCGCCATTCGCCAAAGCATTTTCATCTACTGCATCTATCCAATCCGACATTTTTCATCCGTTCTCGTAGTGTTTAAAAACCGGCGACTTTCTGACTGCCCCACATGAGCCTTTCGCCTTGTATCTTTAGCCTTTTAAATAAACATCATAACGCAGCAACTTGCCCTGAAAACTTTGGCTCGGCTTGCCGCCCAAAGGTTCCGCGTAATCGGGGCTTTTTACCACCACCCGCTTTCCTGCTGCGTTTAAAGCGGCCTCGAACAGCTGATCCTTATCCTGATCATCGCCCAACAGATCGCGCAACACCATCATCGATTTTTTGGCTAATGCTGATTTTTTGCGCTTGGGCGGGAACATCGGGTCAAGATAAATGCAGTCAGGTGGGCTTTCCAATCCGGCCAACAAGTTAATAGCATTGCCCTGTAGCAGCCGTGGAGGCTCAAGATTAAGCCGCTGCATCCAGTCCTGCTGCGCCAATCTTGCAAAACCGTCGGCCAGCAGTTCCGCCATCACAGGAGAGCGTTCGATGCACAGCAGCTCGTAGCCCATGCGGAAAATATGCAGGCTGTCCTGGCCCCAGCCTGTGGTCGCATCGACAACGGTCCTGGTTTTGCGGCCAAGCGCCTGGGCTAAAGCGCCGTCTTTGGGGGCGGGCCATGAACGCTGTTCGCCGTTGCGCGGATCTATATCGACCGTTAAACCGCCTTTTTTTATCAGTTCCCTATCGAGTAATTTTAAGCGGCCGTCGCGCCAAGTTAAAAAAAATTCTTCCGGGTTTTCGCTATTGAGCGATTGGTATAAAGGAACGCCCAGTTTTTCCGCAAGCTGCTGGAACGGCAGACTATCACCCTGCCCAGGGTAAAGTACGCCTAGTTTTATCGCCAGGGATGGTGTGTATGCCGTAAGACTGTCGGGAACAGGCTCGGCAATCGCCAGGGATGGTGTGTATGCCGCAAGCCTGTCGGGAACAGGCGCGGCACTGATGTATTGCTGCGAGGTATTCGTAGTCATTGCTGTGTAGCCACGAAAAACATAGAGAAAAACTTCATGCCCTTCGTGTCTTCGTGGTGAAATATCACTCTGTAGAAATGGATTTTTGTTCGTTCTTCAACGCCGCATCCAGCGTATGCCAAGCCAATGTCGCACATTTAACCCGCGCCGGATATTCGCGCACGCCGGCCAATACCGCCAGTTTGCCGACCGCCTCAAGATTAATCTGTTCATCTTTGCCGGTGGTCATTTCATGGAACTTTTTAAACAAGTCTTCAGCTTCCTGTTCGGTCTTGCCTTTGACTATCTCGGTCATCAACGAAACGGACGCGGTCGAAATAGCGCAGCCCGAACCCTGGAAACTGGCATCGACAATCTTGTCGCCGTCCATTTTCAAATATAAGGTCAGGCGGTCGCCGCATAGCGGATTAAAGCCTTCCACTTGCCGGTCGGCATTTTCCATGACGCGGAAATTACGCGGGTTGCGGTTGTGGTCAAAAATAACCTCTTGATAGAGGTCGCGTAAATCATCAAACATTAGCCAAATACCTCAATCAAGGACTCTATGCCTTTCATTAAAACGTCAATTTCTTCTTTGGTGTTATACATTGCAAATGATGCTCTTGCGGTCGCGGGAACCTGATAAAAATCCATGACCGGCATCGCGCAGTGGTGCCCCGCCCTGATCGCAATGCCTAAGCTGTCCAGCATGGTGCCAATATCGTGCGGGTGTATTCTATCCAGCACAAAAGACAGGATCGCGCCTTTATGCTCGGCCTCGCCGATAATTCTAAGCCCTTTAATTTGCTTGGCCTTTTCGGTCGCATAGTCGAGCAGTTCGGCTTCATAGGCGGCAATTTTATCCATACCGATTGCATTCAAGTAATCGATCGCCGCGCCCAAACCGACCACATCGGCAATGTTCGGCGTGCCCGCTTCAAACTTGTACGGCAGCACATTATATTCGGTTTCTTCAAAGGTAACCTTACGGATCATATCGCCGCCGCCCTGATACGGGGGCATGGCTTCCAGTAAAGCCTGTTTGCCGTAAAGCACGCCGATGCCTGAAGGCCCATAAAGCTTATGGACGGAGAAAACATAAAAATCGCAATCCAGCGCCTGCACGTCAACCGTCATGTGCGGGATAGACTGCGCACCATCCAGTAATACCGGAATGCCTTTGGCGTGAGCCGCGGCGATAATCTTTTCAACCGGGTTGATCGTACCCAAGGCATTGGACATATGCACGACCGAAACCAGCTTGGTTTTGTCGCCGATCAGTTTTTCAAACTCGTCATAAATCAATTCGCCCTGCAGATTGATCGGCGCAACTTTTAAGACTGCCCCGGTCTGCTGGCACAGCATTTGCCAAGGCACAATATTGGAATGGTGCTCCATCGCGGTAATCAAAATCTCGTCACCGGCTTTGATGTTGGTTTTGCCGTAGGTCTGCGCGACCAGGTTGATGGCCTCGGTAGCGCCCCTGACAAAAATAATCTCCTTATCGCTGGCCGCATTGATAAAGTCTTTAACCTTGGTGCGCGCGCCTTCAAACTTATCGGTAGAACGCACGCTTAAAGTATGTACGCCGCGGTGCACATTGGCGTAATCATGGCTGTACAAATGCACGATGCTGTCGATAACCGCCTGCGGCTTTTGGCAAGAGGCCGCGTTATCCAGATAAACCAGCGGCTTGTTGCGAATAAGTTCAGCCAATATCGGGAAATCGGCGCGGATCTTTTCTACGGGGAAATTTGTCATATCTATGTTTCAAATAAATTATTGATTGTTCAATTGCAAGGTATTATATTCCAATCGTTCTTACCTGCCCCTGATTAAGAAAATGGCTATAGCAACTACGGATGTGCGTAAACATCTAACCGATATTAATGAATGGCAAAGATTGGGTGAAGCCAATATTTTTCCGCCTGACAGCCGCCTTGAACTCATCGAAGGAGAAATATTGGAAATGGCGCCTATAGGTTGTAATCACTCAGGTCATGTAATACGTTTAACCCACTTTCTTGCAGCTTTGGTTTTTGGCAAAGCTATTCTCAGCGTTCAAAATCCCTTACAACTTGGCGATCTTTCAGAACCCGAACCCGACTTTATGTTGCTAAAGCCGAACGACGATTTCTATTGCTCCCACCACCCTAATGCCGACGATGTATTGCTGTTGATCGAAGTCGCCGACAGTTCGCTTAGTTTCGACCAAAACCAGAAGCTACATTTATATGCCCGTTACAGTATTCCTGAATACTGGCTGATGAACCTGAACGACTCCTGCGTTGAAGTATACCGTCAACCGCATGGTGATTGTTATGGCGAAAAAACCACGTTGCGCATCGGCGATACCGTCACCTTGTCTCAGTTAGAGCAGATCAGCATCAATATTGCCGATATTTTATAGCCATTCCTTGTTCACGCCTTCCTGCGGGAAGCGCGCCAGCACTTGTTCCAAAACCATATCGTGCAAGCTTTTAATCTTGACCTTATCGACCATCTCGTTGGCGAACGCAAAGGTCAGCATATTACGCGCAGTTTCTTCATCAACGCAACGTGATTGCAGGTAGAAAACGGATTTTTCATCCAATTGCCCCACAGTCACGCCATGCCCGCATTTGACATCATCGGCATAAATTTCCAGCTGCGGCTTGGTATCCGCTTCGGCATCGTCCGATAACAGCAGGTTGCGGTTGTTCATTTGCGAATCGGTTTTTTGCGCATCGACAGCCACGATCACCCGCCCCTGGAACACGCCCCTGGCCCTATCGTCCAGTACGCCTTTATACAGCTCGCGGCTGATCGCATAAGGTTTCAAGTGATTGATGCGGGTATGGTTGTCGATATGCTGGCGCTTGACGCCCAAATACAATCCATTCAGTTCGCACTCGGACGCATGATCCAGGTCTACATGAATATCGCTGCGCGCCAGCAAGCCGCCAAACGCAAAATTATGATGGGTAAAGCGTGCATCCCGAGCCTGCTTAATGTAGCAGCCGCCGAAGTGGTAGGCTTTCTCGGATTCGCTTTGCATTTTATACAGCGTCAGATCGGCGTTTTGTTCGACAAAAACCTCGGTGACTGCGGCTGTTAAATAAGCGCTATCCGAACCTACAAAAGTTTCTATAACCTTGGCTTCGGCCATTTCGTCGGCAATAATGATATTGCGGGTCGTAGCCATTGCATCGGCCCCGGTCACGATATGCAGCAACTGTATCGGCTTGTCTAAAACCAGCTTGGCAGGCACATGCACAAACAAGCCGTCGCTAAACCATGCGGTATTGAACGCAATAAAGCTGTGCTCTGACTGATCGGCAGCCTTCCCTAAATATTTTTCCACTTTGTCCGGCTGTTTTGCCAACGCATCGGCCATGCTCATCACTGAAACGGCTTCGGGTAGACCGTCTAAGACAGAAAGTTCTGCCGAAAAATGGCCGTTCACCAAAACCAGGACCCAAGCATCTTGCATTTGGTACGATTTCAGCCACTCTGCATCGACATCACCGACAGTTAAATCTGCCGACGGTACAAACAGCTTCTTCTCAATACCGGATACATTGGTATATCGCCATTCCTCTTCACGCGGCGATGGGAAGCCCTGCGCCGAGAATTGCTCCAATGCCTTGGCTCTTAACGCCTGCAACCACGGCAAACTTTGCCCCGGCAATGCAGGCGCTATGGTTTGATATTCAGCCGCATAACGGCTTGCTGTCGCCGTATTCATTACGCTGCCGCCTCTTCAACCCAGCTGTAGCCTTTTTCTTCCAGCTCCAATGCCAGATCGGCGCCGCCGGATTTGACGATCTGGCCGTGCGCCAGAACGTGGACCTTATCCGGTTTAATGTAATCCAGCAGGCGCTGGTAATGCGTGACCATCACAAACGAACGCTCCGGCGAACGCAAGGAATTAACGCCTTCCGAGACAATTTTTAACGCGTCTATATCCAGGCCCGAATCGGTTTCATCCATGATGCACAACTTGGGTTCCAGAATAGCCATTTGCAGGATTTCATTGCGTTTCTTTTCGCCGCCGGAAAAGCCTTCGTTAACCGCGCGGTACAAAAACTTCTCATCCATTTCCAGCAAGCGGACTTTTTCTTTAACCAATGTTAAAAAATCCATCGCATCCACTTCAGGCTGTCCGTTATGTTTGCGTATCGAGTTCAACGCCGCTTTCAATAAATAAATATTGCTGACGCCGGGAATTTCCACCGGATACTGGAATGCCAAAAACACCCCTTCACGCGCCCTGATTTCAGGCGCCATCTCCAGCAAATCCTTGCCCTGATAAGTCGCCGAGCCGCCGGTCACGGTATAACCGCCCTTGCCCGACAGCACATGCGACAAGGTGCTTTTACCGGATCCGTTCGGCCCCATAATCGCGTGGATTTCACCGGCCTTAATCTCAAGGTTAATGCCTTTGAGGATTTGTTTGTCGTTTACGTTGACGGTTAAGTTTTTAATGCTGAGCATGAGGGTTCCAATTGTTTTTTTAAGAATCTAAACGGGAGAGTTTGTATTTATATCACCTTGAATCGCTTCCGGTTGACGCTGATTATATTCAGGCTGATAACGCATTTTGATAAAAGCAACAAAATCTTCTATTTGCCGTAGCGCTTCGGGAGGCAATTGCTCCAGGTCGTTTAAAAGTTGTTTTCTGTTCATGATGTTATCCTGTTGCTTACAATTCCCAGGGGTTAATCAGCGGAATATTGCAGGCATAAAAATCGCGCTCGTTGCGGGTTACTAAAGTTAAGTGATGAGTGTAAGCCGTTGCTGCAATAATACTGTCCAAAGAAGCAACCGGCTGTCCCTTTTTTTCGGCATTGGCAACGAGTAAACTCCAGTTTTCCATTACATTTAAATCAACTGTTAAAATCCTATTTTGATAATCTTCAAGTAAGGTTTCCAGCCAAAATAACAACTCTTGTTTTTTCTTGGAAGCGGGTAATTTATTAATGCCTTTTTTGATTTCGCCTATATTGATGACACTTAAATAAAGGTCATCCGAGTTCGTACTTTCCAACCATTCGATAACACCTCTATTAGCTTGAGGTTTAGTTAGTTCAGAAATAGCGCAAGTATCAAGTAAGTATTTCAAAACTCAATATCCTTTGGATAGTCCCGCTGACGTTCTAAATCAATTTCTTCTATCTTAGGGGCATTAAGCAAAAATGATTTAAAATCGAGTTTGTTTTCGCCTTTGGTTTCTTGTCTAGGGATATTTTTTACCAATTGATAACGCGTTTTGATAAAAACAATAAAGTCTTCGATTTGATGTTGCGCTTCAGTGGGTAACTGTTCTATGTCATTTAATAATTGCGCAGTGTTCATTCTTTTATCCTTCTACGGTAAACAGTAATTAGACATTGTTACTTAACGGATTTCACACCTAAATCTTTACAAATTTTGTTCGCCAAAATATCTTTAATTTCGGCATGTCTTGGAATGGCTGAACGTTTATTTTGTTCTGGATTATGCCACCATGAATGTCGCCCGCCTTCTCGTAATAATTCACAACCTTGTGCTGTCAAATATCTAATCATTTCAGAACGTTTCACAATGCAATAAGCTCTTCTCGATAATGAGTACCTGCATTTAACAATGCTTCTTCACGATTAAATGCCAATGCTTCTTGCAAGGTGATTTTTAGCGTTTCAATTAATTCATCATGGCTTGATTCCTGGCAATTAACGCCGGGAATCTCTTCAATCCAGCCTAGCCAGCAATCACCGTCTTGTTTTATTACTGCTGTGTATTTGTTATTCATGATTTGGCCTAAATTTTATATCGTTGTTTTGTTGGTTTCACTACAATCCACGAGCTACACTACTTTATTTAAGGTACATCTCTAAGCCAATGCACACCATCTATCGAAATATCCTTTTCAGTTACCATTACTCCCATATATTCCAGTGGCTGTTCAGTAAACTCCGTATGATTAAAATAACTGACAGTTTCATCATAAAACCAAGTTTGCTCAGGAGGAGAATAAGATTGAAATGAGTGACAATATATCCAACGCAAATCTTTTCCTTGATTATCGAAATTCATTACCGTATTAAAAATACGCTCATATCGTTTTTTTTCAACAAGTACACCGTCCAACGTTTCCAATCCAACATGAACGACAGATTTTCTGTCTTTTGGTAACTGGTCAAAACCTTCAACTAAACGTTTGCGAGTATCACGCGCCTTTTTATCAATAGACTTCTCAGCATCACAATGCCAAAAAGCACCAGCCGCAAAGTCCATAGTCGTTAAATACTTATTATTTGAACGACCATCGCCAGAATATTCAGTTCCTCCTAAAACAACATGTGTAAATCCTCGGTTAGGGTTTCGATAACCTGCAATCAGTTCACACAATTGGCTAGAACCCATTTTTACAGAGAATCGCTCAAGATGCTCTCTAGCTTTATCAAAGTTGACTGTATCAAAACTAATTTGCAATTGCTCGTTCGATATTACAATGCACTGAGATGATAAGAACGGTAACTTACCAGCCAGTTGTTTTACTAAAAAATCGTCTGAAAGTGATTCAAGTTCAACATGAAATACAATTTCAAAAATTGCGGGTATTCGTTTATCAATAAGATAATTTCTTAAATGAATCCACATTCTTAACCATTTTTTCCGTTCTTTTTCGCTGTATTCTGAGCGCCCATTTAAACGTTTACATTCAATAATCCATTCATTATTTCCCGATGCTGCTCTTATATCGGGAGTTTTTTCTTTATGAACTGTTGACTCTGTTTTAAATGACACATCATCCCAACCGTTCCTTTTCCATAACAGAGCTACAAGAATTTCAAATAAAGTCGCATCAGGCTCTAATATCCCTTTTTTGCCAAAAGATAATAGCCTTTCTACTTTTTCATTAATTCCACCAATTTGATGCAACAATTCAAGATCAGCGCCTAGTCGTTCAAAAATTGGAATAACTCTTGCGCCTTGCATTGCTTCATATTTTGTTGGCTCAGTTAATAGCATTTCTGCTAAATAAAGATACCAACTCATTGTCCAGCCCATTTTGTCATGTTTCTGAAAAGAAATAGACTGATGGTTTATTGCGCCTTGATGAGATTTTTTAGGTCTGTGAATATCCTCAAGACGTTTTTCTATTTCTCTCTTACGCTCACACCATTCTACTGGTTTAATAAAGCCTAAAAACCATTCAAGAATACGCTCTAATTCTGGGTAGCTTGTACTTTGCATCTAATTTTTGTCGTAATAACGCCGCTTAATTTCTTCCTCTGACGCACATTCAAAGAACAGCTCCACAGCTTCTTCAAGATTACCCTTGGCCTCTTTAATATTTTCACCCTGGCTAGCAATATCCAATTCGGGACACAAAAACACATAAATATCGTCTTCTTTGTGCATAATGGCTGTGAGCCGTTTAAGCATACAACAATCGCCCTTTAGGCTCAGGAACATACCGACCCAGCTCCACTGCTGTCTCTACCCACTCAGCAATAACCCGTTCAGCATTGCTAACCGCTTCTTGATAACTGCTTCCATCTGCCATACAACCGGCTAATTCCGGGACTTCGGCGATATAAAACTGATCTTCTTCGCTCCAGTAAATAATCATTTCATATTTAGCCGTCATTTTGTCAACTAACCGACTGAACCTTCCAAACTCAACCCCAACAACGCCTGAGCCTCCACCGCAAACTCCATCGGCAGTTCCCTGAACACTTCCTTGCAAAAACCGTTGACGATCATCGACACGGCATCTTCCGCCGACAGTCCGCGTTGCTGGCAAAAGAACAGCTGGTCTTCACTGATCTTGGAGGTCGTCGCTTCATGTTCGACCTGCGCCGACGGCTGCCTGACTTCCACATAAGGAAACGTGTGCGCGCCGCATTTATCGCCGATTAACAGGGAATCGCACTGGGTATAGTTACGGGCGTTTTCCGCGCTCTTTAACACCTTGACCAACCCGCGATAAGTATTCTGCGCTTTGCCTGCCGAAATGCCTTTGGAAATAATGGTGCTGCTGGTGTTTTTGCCGATATGGATCATCTTGGTGCCGGTATCGGCCTGCTGATAATTATTGGTCAGCGCCACCGAATAGAACTCGCCGGTCGAATTGTCGCCGGTCAGGATGCAGCTTGGGTATTTCCAGGTAATCGCCGAGCCGGTTTCGACCTGCGTCCACGATACTTTGGAATTCTCGCCCCGGCAGTCGGCGCGTTTGGTCACAAAGTTATAGATGCCGCCCTTGCCTTCTTTATCGCCCGGATACCAGTTTTGCACGGTCGAGTATTTAATGGTCGCATCTTTCATCGCAATTAACTCAACCACGGCCGCATGCAGCTGGTTTTCATCGCGCATCGGCGCGGTGCAGCCTTCAAGATATGACACATGACTGCCTTCGTCGGCAATGATTAACGTCCGTTCAAACTGACCGGTATTGGCGGCGTTGATACGGAAATAGGTCGACAGTTCCATAGGGCAGCGCACACCTTTGGGAATATAGACGAACGACCCATCGGTAAATACCGCTGCATTCAACGCGGCAAAATAATTGTCCGTATGCGGCACGACCGAACCCAGATATTGCTTAATCAGATCAGGATGTTCACGCAAGGCTTCCGAAATCGGACAGAAAATAACGCCCGCTTCATGCAGTTTACCTTTAAAGGTAGTCGCCACCGACACGCTGTCGAAAACCGCATCGACCGCAACACCGGCCAAGCGCTCCTGTTCATCCAGAGGGATGCCCAGTTTTTTGTAAGCTTCCAACACTTGCGGATCAATCTCGTCCAGGCTTTTCGGCCCGTCTTCCTTGCGTTTAGGCGCGGAATAATAGCTGATCGCCTGATAATCGATAGGATCGAACTCAACGAACGCCCAGTTAGGCGTCTTCATGGTCTGCCAATGGCGAAACGCTTTCAGCCGGTATTCCAGCATAAACTCAGGCTCATTCTTGACCTTCGATAACCTGTGAATAACCGCTTCATCCAATCCGGGCGGAAAAGTGTCGGTTTCCACTTCAGTTACAAAGCCTTGCTTGTATTCCTTACCGATCAGATTCTTGATTTCTTGTTCACTTGCTGACATAAAATCTCTTAATTACATGGAAGTAATGGTTACAGAAAAATGCATAAGGCCATGGATGGCCTGTAGTAGAGCACCAAAAGTAGGCGCTTTAGGCGATGCAGGGCAATTACCGAGGAGCATTTTTCTGCCTATCTATATAAACTGGCAACCGGAACAAACACTTCTTCCGGGATAGCAGCAGGTCTGATTAAATCGGCCAAGGTCACCGACTCTAATGCATTATGAATGGTCTGGTTAATTAAACTCCAGTTCCCCCCAATATCGCAGCCCGAAGCCTGCTCACAGCCCTGATGCGAAATACTGCATTCGGTCAGGGCGATCGGCCCTTCCAGCGCGCTGATAACCGTCGCAATGCTGATTTCTTCGGGCATCCTGGCTAAAACATAACCGCCCTTGGCGCCGCGCGTCGAAATCAACACTTTCGCGTTAACCAACAGCTTAAGGATTTTGCTGACTGTAGGCAAGGCAATGCCGGTCACCGCCGCTATTTCCATAGCGGCATGAACTTGCGCCTTGTCTCTGGCCATAAAACTTAAGATGACCGTCGCATAATCGGTTAATTTACTCAGCCGTAGCATACCTTGCTCCTAATGATTGAGGACTATTCTAGTCCTATTTAATTACAGAGTAAAGAAGTTGGTTATTATTTAACATTCCAATATTTACTTTCGGTCTGACGTATCCCCTGCACTACCAGAGCGTTATCTTGAACACTAACGGTAATCGCGCCATTGTCGGCGCTACTCAACCATTCCGCATTAACTTGCCGGTAGCGCGCCAAAACATCTTTATGCGGATGGCCGAATTGGTTTTTGTAACCTGCCGGGATCAATATATAGCCAGGATTTACGGCCTGCAAAAAACCGGCTGTCGACGAGGTTTTACTGCCGTGATGCGGCGCAACCAGCACATCGGATTTTAACCCTTCCCCGTAAGTATCAACCAACCAGGATTCTGCCGCAGCCTCGATGTCGCCGGTCAATAAGACCGTGCCGTGTTTCGCCTCTATTTTCAGCACACAGGAATTGTCGTTTTCCGAAACAAACGCCATCTGTGGCCCCAGCACCGTGAACTCGACCTCCTCCCACACCCACGATTGACCGGCTGCACACTCGATTGGCGCATACCCGCTTAACTGCTGCGGAACGCTGGTCAAAACTTTTTCAGCGGGCATGCCGCGCATTAACGATGCCGCGCCGCCGATATGATCGTTATCGCCATGACTGATGATTAAACTGTCGATCTTGGCGACGCCTTGCGAGCGCAAATAAGGCAACAGCACGCTCTGCCCCATATCGCTTTGCTCGGAGAATTTCGCGCCGGTATCGAAAACCAACAGATGATGAGTGGTTTGAACGACGGCTGATAATCCCTGCCCGACATCCAGCAGCGTCATATTAATCTCGCCGGTCTCGGGTTGCTCTGCATCGGTAAACGCCAACGGCAAAAACATCACCACACTCAGCCAGCGTGTCGGCATACCTGCCGGAGCGAGCAACAGCAACACACCCGGCACGGCAAAAAGCAATGCCCAATACGAGGGCGGCGCATGATTGATAGAGGCCACGGGGATTTCCGCCAAATGAACCAACAGCCACCACAAACTTTGCAGCACAGTGTCCACAAAATAGAACAGCTTGCCTGCCAGCATTGGCCAAACAAACATGACAACGGCAGCCAGCAGCGACAACGGCACCGCCAAAAGACTGATGACCGGCACCGCAATCAGGTTCGCCAGAGGCGCAATCAGTGAGACCTGTTGAAAAAACAGCAACAGCAACGGCGACAAACCCACCGACGTGACCCAGTGCAATTTTATTGCTGTCCAAACATGCTTAATCCTGCCTAAGCGCCCGGAAACGGCATAAACAATCAGGCTCACGGCGAGAAATGACAACCAAAATCCCGCCGCCAACACCGCCAAGGGGTCGAATATCAATACCGCGAACAGCGCAATGGACAAGGTATTCAAAGGGCGGCTGTTACGTTGCAGAATAATGGCCGTCATCGCAACAGCCAACATGACCACGGAGCGCTGGGTAGGCACCGAAAAACCGGCCAGACCTGAATAAAACACCGCAACCAGCACCGCCGAAATTGCCGCAACCTTTTGCGGCGACTGGCTAAGCCATCCGGTCCACGCCCATAATTTCAACACCAGAAAGTAAACCAGCCCGGCAATAAGCCCGATATGCGAGCCGGAAATCACCACCAGATGCGTCGTACCGGTTTTGCGGAAAACCTCCCATTGCTGTTGAGTGATACTATTACCGTCGCCAATCGTCAGAGCCTTTATCAGCGCAAGACTTGGGCTGTTGCTTAATGTGTTTGAGAGCCGGTCGGTAATGAGCTGCCGAAAGACAGCGATATTGCTCCAGGACGAATCGCTCCCCAGCAAAACAGGCTTCGGACTTGGCCGCACATAGCCTGTCGCACCGATTCCTTCGGTAAACAGCCAGCGTTCGTAATCGAAGCCACCGGGGTTCATTGTTCCGTGGACGCGCTTTAATTTAACGGTAAAGGTCCAATGCTGACCCGCCTTGACGGGTTGATCAGGGTAATACCAGCTTAATCGCAATTTACCCGGTAATTGTTGCACCGGATCGATGACTGTCGCCGCGCCCGCGCCAGTTCCAGCATCCTCAATAATAAAATCAAAACGGACGCGCTTCTCATCCCGCTCAGGCAGATCGGCTATAACGCCGCTCACCTGAACATCGACACCTTCCACGGACTCAGGTAACCGGTCGGACAATCGGCACATCGCAAACGCTATCGCCCACAGTACGCCGACCAAAAAAAACAGCCACCGCCAATAACGCAACCATGCAATAATGCAGGCCGCTACGCCGCCCACTATCAGCCATTGGATATCCGGCAATACCGGCAACTGTTGAACCGACAACAGCCCGGCTAAAAATGACAGAGCGGAAACAACCATTTAACACCTGGGCGTTTTTTAGGCTAAGAAAAACCTGATAGACTGAACAATATAACTTTAGAAAACAAATAGCGATGCCAAAAGAACTTATAAAAAAACTAATCGACAAGTTCATTCCTGATCCTGACGTCATCAAACAGCACAAGAGCCTTCAATTTTTGGGCGATAAACTGCACGAGCCCAACCTCTGGCATTTGAACAGACGCTCGGTCTCTATGGCTTTTGCCGTGGGTTTATTTTGCGCATGGATTCCGACGCCGACGCAAATGGCCATTGCCGCTGCGCTTGCCATTTATTACAGGGCTAATCTGCCTCTTTCGGTAGGACTGGTCTGGATAACCAACCCGATCACGATGCCGCCGCTGTTTTATTTTGCTTATGAAGTCGGACTCTGGTTTATGAATCAACCGGCCGGCGCCGATGAATCCGAATTTTCACTAAGCGGCATGTTCTCCGGGCTTGGCGATGTCTGGCAGCCGTTTCTGATCGGCTGTTTCATTATGGGTATAGTTTCGTCCGCTGCCGGTTATTTCGGCATTCAATATTACTGGCAACAGCATGTAACCAAAAAATGGGCGGAAAGGAAGGAAAAAAGACTAATGACGAAAGACTAAGGGCAAAAGGCAAAAGAACTTAGTAGCACTTGTGCCTTTGGCCTTTTGCCTTGTTATCCTTAACCTAAAATCAGCCCATCTTCCATGTGCAAAACCTTGCCCATTCTTGCGGCCAGATCATGGTCATGGGTCACCACCAGAAAGCTGACATTCAGCTCCTGATTTAATTCCAGCATTAACTGATAAACCTGATCTGCCGTTTTACTGTCCAGGTTTCCGGTGGGTTCGTCGGCCAAAACCACGCCGGGTTTGTTGATCAACGCCCTGGCCACTGCGGCTCGCTGCCTTTCCCCGCCGGATAATTCACCGGGTTTGTGCTCGATTCGATGTCCCAGCCCTACCCGCTTCAATAACTCTATCGCACGAATACTCGCCTCTTTTACCGTGCGCCCGCCAATCAACAAAGGCATCGCCACATTTTCCAACACGGTAAATTCACCCAACAGATGATGAGACTGATAGATAAAGCCTAAGGACTTATTCCTTAACTTAGCCAGTTGGCCTGCGCCGACTTCATTCAGATTAACGCCGTCCAACACCACCTTACCGCCGCTGGGTTTCTCAAGCCCGCCCAGCAGATGCAGCAAAGTGCTTTTGCCTGAACCCGACGCCCCCATAATGGCGACGCGTTCACCGACACCGATGCTTAAATCGACCCCTTTTAAAACCTCGACATCAAGCCCGCCCTGGTCATAGCGCATGGTCAACTGCCGGCATTGCAGTATGTTGCTGTTATTCATATCTTAAAACTTCCGCTGGATTGACTTTGGCCGCCTGCCACGCAGGATAAATAGTCGCCAATAATGACAGTAAAAAGGCCATGCCCGCTATCGCATAAACATCAGTCCAGACCAGTTTGGACGGCAATTCGCTGATGTAATAGACATCGGCCGCCATGAACTGGACATGAAATAATTCCTCAATCGCCGGCACGATGGTCTCGACATTCAACGCCAACAACACCCCGCCTACGGTTCCGAGCGCGGTGCCGACTACACCGATGACGGCCCCCAACACCATAAAAATACCCATGACCGATCTCGATGTCAGTCCCTGGGTTTTTAAAATAGCAATATCGCCGCGTTTATCGGTAACCACCATCACCAGCGTGGAAACAATATTGAAAGCCGCCACCGCGACAATCAGCAACAGGATGATGAACATCACCCGTTTTTCGGTCTGTATCGCCCGGAAGAAGTTGCTGTGCGCCAGCGTCCAATCGCTGACCTGATAATCGTCATACAAAGCGTTTGAAAGCGCGCGGGTAATTTTCGGCGCATTAAACAAGTCATCCAGCTTGATCCTGAGCCCCGACACCGCAGTTTCTAAACGAAACAGCTTGCCCGCGTCATCAAGATGAATCAACGCCATATTGCGGTCATATTCATACATGCCGACCTTAAAAATACCGACCACGGTAAACCGTCTCATGCGCGGCACAATCCCGGCTGGTGTCGAGTTAATCTGCGGACTGATCACGGTAATTTTATCGCCGGTAAAAACGCCCAGATAATTGGCCAACTCAACGCCTAAAACAATGCCGTATTCGCCTGGAACCAGATCGGACAGCTTGCCGTTTGTCATTTTATCAGCGACCTCCGACACTCTGGACTCGTATTCCGGCAAAATACCGGTCAGCATGGTGCCGCTGACGCGCCGGTCGGCATTGATCATCACCTGGCCATTGATAAAAGGCGCAGCGCCTTGTACATGCGGATAGTTTTTTAACTTCTGTTCCAATTCCTGCCAATTATCCAGCTGGCCGTACCGTCCGGTGACGGTCGCATGCGAAGTCATGCCGAGAATCCGCTCGCGCAATTCTGCTTCAAAGCCGTTCATCACCGACAACACCGCAATCAACGCAGTGACGCCCAAGGCTATGCCCAGAACGGACGTTAACGTGATAAAAGAAATGAACTGAGTTCGGCGTTTGGCCCGCGTATAACGCAAGCCGATATAAAAAATGAGAGGTTTAAACATGAAGCCTACAATCTAAAAGTAATAAAATCAGGATTTCCTGCACTTTGCGCAAAAACCGTACAAATAAAGGCCGTGATCGGTTAACTCATAGCCCAGTTTTTCCGCAATTTCTTTTTGCCGGGCTTCAATAACCTCATCGGTGAATTCATCCACTTTGCCGCACTTCATGCACAGTATGTGATCGTGATGCCTACCGCTATCAAGTTCAAAAACAGAATTGCCGCCCTCAAAATGATGGCGGCTTACCAGTCCCGCCGCTTCAAACTGGGTTAAAACGCGATAGACCGTAGCCAAGCCGATCTCTTCGTCTTCACTCAGCAGAATCTTATAAACTTGTTCAGCGGTTAAATGACGGTCATCGACCTGCTTTTCTAAAATTTGTAGAATCTTGATCCGTGGCAAAGTCACCTTCAGGCCTGCATTCCTTAAATCATGGTTTTCCAAAACTAATCTCCGCTTATGCCGGATAAGGCAATTTATAAAGAACTGCGCGCATTGTAGCCTGTTTTTGGCAGTATGGGCATGACAGTTTTATAGGATAATCCCTTAACATCCTGTATCATTTTATATTTTAAACATATCCGCAGCCTTAAATGAGAAAGCCGCTTTTCGCTTTAAACCTATCCGGCAACCGCCACAGCTCCTGCATCCTTGCAGTCGCGGCAAGCCTAACGCTCGCCTCCTGCACCACCATTCTGACCAACCTGCCCGGCGTCTATACCATAGATGTCCAGCAAGGCAATATCGTCGATCAATCCATGATCGACCAACTCAGACCCGACATGAACAAACGCCAGGTGCTTTACATCATGGGTTCGCCGATGCTGGTCGATTTTTTTCATCAGAAACGGTGGGACTATCTCTACTCGGCGCAAAAGGGCGGCGGAGACAGGGAGCAAAAAAGAATTTCATTGTTCTTCGATAAAGAACAACTGATCGGCGTGCAAGGCGACTTTAAACCCAGCACCGTTCCCGTTATCAAGACATCGGATGAAACTACGGTTGACGTACCGAAGCGCGATCTAGAAAAAACCATGTGGGAAATGATCACCGGCCTGTTTGGCTATGACGGCACAGAGGACACGCCTAAATCCGGCAAAGCAGACGTAAAACCGGCGTCATCATCGGATCAGCTGCCGCTGTAATATGTAGATCGGGTTAGGCGACAGCCCTAACCCGACGGAGCAGAGTATGCGCTTTACATCTGTGTTTGGAATATTTTGAAGATCTTTTGCAACTGAACTTTTGAAGACGACTTTATAATTTGCCATGCGTTTTTAAGTCTTCCAGCAGCTCCTCATAACTCAACGTAGGCTCGCCAGCCCTTTCTTCAAAAGCGGATAAATCCTCTCTATCTTCTTGTAAAGCAAGACGTATCGCTTCATTGACCACTTGAGAAAGCGACTGATGAGTAATGGCTGACTTAATTTTCAATGCTTGATGAATTTCCGGCTCAAAGTAAACGGTTGATCTTTTAGATAGCTCACTCATGTTGTTGCCCCCTCATAGCAGATTGGTGTTATAGGATTATAACGTCAAAAACTCTTCAAAGCCCGCTGCCGCCTGGCTTCTTTAGGGTCATGAACCAAAGGCCGATAAATTTCTATCCTATCGCCTTCTCTAACAGGCTGATCCAGTTTGCAGGCTACGCCGAAAATACCCGCATTAAGTTCGGACAAGCCGATTTCAGGGAACCGCTCCAGCAGCCCGGATGCTTTTATCGCAGCCTCAACAGTCGCGCCATCCTCCATTGCCAGCGTGACTATCGCCTGCTCTACGGGTTTGGCGTAGGCCACTTCGACATTAACCATAAACAGCTTTGGCCCGTGCGGTAAACGAACTCACCATCGTGTTGCAGATCTGGTTAAAGACTGCGCCGAAGGCCAAGCTTGCCAGTTTGCCTGACATTTCGAATTCCAGGTCCAGGGAAATCTTGCTGGCATCCTCGCGTAGCGGTATAAACTCCCATTTTCCCTCCAGAGAGGAAAACGGGCCGTTCAGCAGGGACAGCTTCATGCTGCGCCCGTTATCAATCTTGTTCCGGGTCGAAAAGGATTTTTTAAAGCCGCCTTTGGAAATCATTACCTCGGCTTCGACGATGTCGCCTTCGCGCTTGATGATTCGGCTGCCGCTGCACCAGGGCAGAAACTCGGGATAGGCTTCAATGTCGTTAACCAAGTCAAACATCCGCTGCGCCGAGAATTTAACCAAGGCGCTTTTTTGAACAACGGTCATGCTTAAAGAACTCCGACCACATGCAGGAATACTAAAAACACAGCGGCGGGAGACACATAGCAAATTAATATCCTCCACACTTGATAGCTAAGCGGATTAGGCATGTCCAGCTCATGCTCGGTGTGTTGCTGCTTCATGATCCAACCGGCAAACACTGCGATGCAAAAACCGCCGATAGGCAACATCAAATTGGCGGTTAAATAATCCAGTAATTGAAAAATAGTTCTGTCGAAAATCTTGAACTCGGACCAGACATTGAATGAAAAAACAGTGCCTAATCCCAGCAGCCAGGTTACAGAACCCGACCAGATACAGGCTTGTTGCCTGGTCATGTCTTTATTTTCAATCAACCAGGCAACGGCCGGTTCGATCAGTGAAATGGATGAAGACAACGCGGCGAACACCAGCATTACAAAAAACAAAATGCCGAACAGCCAGCCGCCGGTCATGTTGCCGAATGCAACCGGCAAGGTTTGAAAGATCAATCCGGGGCCTGCCGCAGGTTCCAGTCCGGCGGCGAAAACAATCGGGAAGATGGCGATACCGGCCAATAACGCAACCGCGGTATCGGTGCCTGCAATTAAGTAGACGGTTTTGGCAATCGACACATCTTTAGGCAAATAAGAGCCGTAAATCATGATCGCACCCATGCCTAAGCTCAGCGTGAAAAAGGCGTGTCCCATCGCGGTCAATACGCCGTTAGCGGTCAGTTTGCTGAAATCGGGCGTGAATAGGAATTTGATGCCTTGGTCATAATAGTCATCGAAAGTCATTGCATAAGCCACCAGCAACATCAACAGCACAAACAGGCTGGGCATTAAAAAACGCACGGCTTTTTCCAGGCCGGTATTAACGCCGCGCACCACAACCAACATGGTCGCCAACATGAACAAGGTATGCCAGAAAGCTAACTGCACCGGACTGGCGACAAAACCGTCGAAAAGCTCTTTTATCGCCGGCGCATCGGCGCCGAAAAAACTGCCGGTAAAGGCCTTTAACACATAAGCCGAAGCCCAGCCCGCAATAACGCTGTAATAAGAGAGTATTAAAAAACCGGCAGTAACGCCCATCCAACCTAGATAATGCCAGTTTTTGTCGGCCCCGGCTTCATCAGCCAAGGTTATCATGGTGTTGATGGGATTTTGCCGGCTGCGCCGCCCGAGCATGGTTTCCGCCATCATAATGGGGATGCCGATCAGCAATACGCACAGCAAATAGACGATGACGAATGCCCCGCCGCCATTTTCGCCGGTAATATACGGAAATTTCCAGATATTACCCAGTCCGACTGCGGAACCTGTCGCCGCCAGAATAAATGCGAAACGCGATGACCATTCACCATGAATTGATTTTTTTGTATCCGTCATTTGTGTGCCTGTAAAAACTTTATAATTATAAAATCACCACGGATGCATCCTTGGTGGCGAGCTTTGTCTGACTATTGCAGTAATATCGAGTAAAATAGCAAAATTATTCCTTTCCGTCAGTTTAAAAATCTCAACCCGCACTTATGGCCGATAAAAAGTCCAAGAAAAACAACAAGCAACAAAACGCCACGATCGCCGTTAATCGTCAGGCTAAATTTGAGTATTCGATTGAGGAACGGTTTGAAGCCGGGCTGGTTTTGGAAGGCTGGGAAGTGAAAAGCCTCAGGGATGGACGCGTGCAACTTAAAGAGAGTTACGTGACGATAAAACGGGGCGAAGCTTGGCTGTTGGGCGCGCATATTTCACCATTGTTGTCCGCATCGACCCATGTCAATCCGGACGCTGTTCGCGCCAAAAAACTGCTGCTGAACCGGCACGAACTGAACAAACTGATCGGCGCGGTCGAGCGCAAAGGCTACACCTTGATTCCGTTGTCGATGTACTGGAAAAACGGCCGGGCCAAACTGGAAATCGGCCTGGCAAAAGGCAAGCAATTGCACGACAAGCGAGCCACCTCAAAAGACCGCGACTGGCAACGTGAAAAAGCGCGGATTATGAAAAAGGGCTAAAGGCGCAAGGCAAAGGGCGAAGGATGTGTTTTTTGCCTTTTGCCTTTTGCCTTTTGCCTTTTGCCTCCTAAACCTTTCCTTCAAATTAAAATGACCACACACCCTAACCTCCTGTCGTTAAAAAACAGCCTGTTGATCGTCGTCGATTTACAGTCAAAATTATCCGCAGCCATGCCTGAGCGCGACGCCGAACTGATGACGGCCAACGCCCGCAGCCTGGTTGAAGCCGCGGAACTATTAGGCATCCCTGTATTGCTAACCGAACAATACCCCAAAGGCTTAGGCGCTACCGATACAACCATCACCGACATACTGTCGGAAGACACCCTGATTTTCGACAAGACGGGCTTTTCCTGCTGTGCGGCCGACGGCTTTACCGACACCGTAGCCAGCACCGATCGCAAGCAAGTTATACTGGTCGGCCAGGAAGCGCATGTTTGCGTAATCCAGACCGCGCTGGAATTGATGCATTTCGGCTACCAGGTGCATGTCGTCGAAGACGCCATTTGCTCGCGCAAGGCGGAACATAAATTCTACGCCTTACAACGCATGCAACAGCAAGGCGCGACCATTACCAATTATGAATCGGTCTTGTTCGAATGGGTCAGGGATTCGACTCATCCTGAATTTAAAAAGATTTCAGGCTTACTTCGTTAACTTTTCACCTAAAACTTACACATGTCACTCGCATCGTTTCTTGAAAAAATAAAAAACAACGAAAACGTCGGTTTTGATGAAACTATCGCCGTCATTACTGAAAACTACGATTATCAACCCACTGAATTCAGCAACGGCCTGAACGAGCAGTTGTTAGGCAATCAGGCCGGTACCAACGAAGGTTCCTGCAAGATTTTCGCATTTGCCCAACTCAACCGGCTCGATCAACAACAGACGTTAAACCTGTTTGGCGATTATTACCGGCTGGACGTTTTAAACGACCCGAACGGCACAGGCCACCAGAACATCAGGAATTTCATGCAATACGGCTGGGATGGGATTTATTTTAAAGGCGTGGCGTTGACGGCCAAATAAATATTAACCGCATCAAGACATAAAAATTCACCACGAAGGCACGAAGGACGCGAAGTTTTTCTTTATCGTTTCCACGCTCCAGCGTTACCGCATTAAGATAAGAAATACGCTGGTTCCCAAGCTCCAGCTTGGGAACCTAGATGACGAAGCTCTAGCTTCGCGAGACTGGAAGCTGGAGCTTCCCGCACCGAATTCCCAAGCTGGAGCTTGGGAATCAGCACGTCTTGTTTTTCTCCGCGTCCTTCGTGTCTTCGTGGTAAATTTTAACTATCCGAAAATCATGATCGACTTTCTAATCATCGGCCAGGGACTGGCAGGCAGCTTGCTTGCATGGGAACTCATCCAACGCGGCAGCAAAGTTGTCATTATCGATAACGGCCGGGAAAACGCCTCGCAAGTTGCGGCTGGACTGATCAACCCGGTCACCGGCATGCGCTTCGTAAAATCCGCCGATGTCGATACACTGTTGCCCGCAGCAAAGCGCCGTTATTTCCAGTTAGCCTATTTTTTCCATCAAGAATTTTATGTAGAAAAACCGATGCTGCGGATTTTCCAAAGCGACAGCGAATTAAAAAACGCCGCCAAACGCATTAACAACCCTGATTATCAGGCTTATTTAGGCGGCATCCAGCCTCCCGGCAAAACCATCGACGATCTTGCAACACCCTTCGGTTTTCTGGAACAAAAACAGACCGGCTATCTATTAACCCGGCCGCTATTAAGTTGCCTGAAAGCGTTTTTCATTGCCAACAACAGCTACCGGCAGGCTGATTTCGATTACCGCGACGTTCAGCTGCAACCGTCTTTACGCTGGCTGGACATCGCCCCGAAGCAGATTATTTTCTGCGAAGGCCATCAGGCAACGCAAAACCCCTGGTTTTGTGATCTGCCTTTTCAACCGGTCAAAGGCGAGATTCTGACATTGGAACACCAGATCTCATTGCCCGATAAAATTCTCAATTACGGCAACTGGCTGATCCCGTTAAACGCCCGTCAAATTAGAATCGGCGCGACCTTCGACCGGGAAAACCTAGACACCCGAACTACCGAACAAGGCAAAAACGAATTACTGGCCGCCCTTAGCCAAGTCTCAACCGGTTTGACTAAGGCAACCCTGACCAACCATCAGGCCAATATCCGCCCTTGCACATTGGACAAGCAGCCTTTTATCGGCCGGCATCCAAAGCACCAGCAACTGGCAATTTTTAACGGCTTCGGCGCCAAAGGCAGTTTGCAAATACCGAGGTACAGTCAGCTTTTCGCCGATGCCTTATTAAGCGGCAACCCCCTGCCCAAAACCTGCAATATTCAACGTTATTATGAAACGCATTTCACTGGTTAACACCGCCCACGACCTGATCAAGAATATTCTCCATCCCGGCGATATTGCGATTGATGCGACAGTAGGCAACGGCCACGATACCTTGTTTCTCGCCGAACAAGTCGCCCCGTCGGGCCATGTTTACGGCTTTGACATACAACGGGCGGCTATCGATTCGACCCGTGAAAGATTCCGGCAAACCGGGTTATCAGACTGCCTGACCTTAATTCAGATCAGCCATGCCGATATGGCCGAAAAAATCCCGGATCAACTCCACTGCAACGTTAAAGCAATCATGTTTAACCTGGGCTATCTGCCGGGCGGCGATAAAAGCGTCATTACCCAAACCGATTCCACATTGACGGCCTTAACTGTCGCAAGTCGGATTTTGGCCGTCAACGGCGTGATCACCCTACTGGCCTATCCGGGCCACCCCGGCGGCGATCTGGAAACCGATCAGGTCACAAATTGGTGCAATCAACTGGATACCCGGCAATTTGAAGTCAGCACTGTTTACAGCACAGAACACAAAGACATAGCGCCCCGGCTTTTGGTAATCCGCAAACCATACTGACAACAGCAATTCATCGGGGAACCGCCCAGGTCTGTACGCCAGGCGTTCTAAAAAACCGATTATCAGAAAATCCTATTGGTGCATGTTAACGATTGAATGCACTAAATCGATGCATTTTCATGAATCCCCAAACAGCACCGGTTCAAAGAACAACATATAACTTTCTGTATTAACTAAAATATAGATACAGACAAGCGTTGCAACAACTTTGGCATAACGATTGCTGTAAACTCTATTAAAACCCCAATGCGGGGCCGCTAAAAATTTTGGTTCAACGGCGAACTCTATTGACAAAGGCGTCTAACCAGACTGAATCCCTCAGGCATTCCGTCTGGGGACGCTTTTTTTTGGCCTGAATTAAACAAGCCACAAGAATCTTGCAACACGAGAACCGGCAAGTGCTTGAGCCGTTCAGCCAATCCAATTTTCGACGGCTATTTAACTATCAATATCTCAGTCGCCGTGAAGGCAGCGGCGCACAACCTGGGTTTAACCGGACATGGAGACCTTATTTTTATCAATCGCTCTCACATGAATCGGTAAAAGACCGCTGTCGCATTGTAACGCAGGAGCGTTACCGGGATTTTAATAGCGATAGGCTTTGCAAAACCTTATCTCTTAGATTGACGACGAACGTATTAATTGATATTGCAGCAGAGTGGAGTTGAATTGACAAATCGGCATTTTATTTAAAAAACATAATCGCTAATGCCGGAGCCGCGCTGCAAGGTGTCCATTCCCTGTTTAAAGAAGATACAGAGGGTTGTTGAAAAACTCGTCCTCCTTTTTTAAAACAGAGAACTGAACGGTTAACTTTTGACAATTATTCCGGCACCGGCTTTAAGCCACACGAAATACGCTAACCCGTGGTTTAAAACCACCAATATTTAGTTGGCAGTTATTTAATTACCCAACAACACCCATTCAGGTGAAGCAACCATGAAAAGACTATTCTCTCCGGCTATCGCTCTGATGAACAGGCTGAGTTATACATGGAAATTCACGGTACTTTGGCTGATATACTTGATTGCCATTACGGTAGTAATGCACAACCTCTATGAAAGCCTCAATCAGGTTAGACGTACATCGCAACAGGAGTTGGAGGGCATTGCCTTAATTAAGCCCATTTCCATGACCGTTCAGCTTATACAGCAGCATCGCGGGCTATCAGCAGGATTTTTGGGCGGCATTAAAGACTTCCGCGCCGTGCGCACCGCAAAGTTAATTGAAGCAACGGCTGCCTTTTACGCCTTAAAAAACCTGCTACCTGCCCATTTGGTCCTGGGCGGGGAATGGCGGAGCATTGAGACTGTCTGGAACAGGCTGCAAGCAGACGGCGTCAACTGGACCGTAGAAGAAAATTTTGCAGCGCATACCTATTTAATCGACGCACTGCTGAACTTCGAGATGGCCGTTGCGGATGAATACGCCTTGACCATTGACCCCGGCCTCGATTCGTCTTACCTGATTGACACTGCCATATGGAAGCTTCCCAGAGCACTCGAACGGCTAGGGCAAGTCCGCGCTTTCGGTGCCGGTATCTTGGGTAAAAAACAGCTCTCAGAATACCAAAAAAACACGCTGATCACCCTGATCGCCCAGCTTGACGATACGCTCAATAGCCTGTCCATTAATTTCGCTAAAACGGGCCGATTCAATAGCCGGACACAGCCCCAACTCTCGGAAACCAGCAAAGACATCATCGATTCGTCGCATAAAATTGTCGACCTTGTACGCTCGGACATTTTGACCGGCCATTTTTCCGAATCCCCTAAAGAGTTTTTCAAAATCACAACGGAGATGATCGACAGAAATTACGCGCAGATATACGAAGTTCTGCTGCCGACAGCGCGCATGCTGATCCACAATCGCATTGAACGCGCAAACCGTAAAATCGGCATCAGCATCGGGACCGTTAGCTTACTGTTGCTGGCGGCGTGCTACTTCTTCACCGGCAGCTATTACGCGATGAAAGACAGTATTCAATCGCTAGCCCGTTCGGCGCGGACCTTTGCCGGCGGTGATCTGCGCGAGCGGGTTAATCTCGGCACCAAAGACGAACTTAGCCAGGTAGCCGACAGTTTCAACGAAATGGCCGATGGCTTCCAAGCGCTGCTTACCACCCATATTGAAGACGAAAACCGCTTGCGCGCGATCACGGATAATGCGCGCACGATCATATTCATGAAGGACGTGGCGGGACGATATATTCTTGTAAACCGGCTTTATGAAGAACTCTTTCATATTGACCATGCAACAATCCAGGGAAAAACCGCCTACGACATATTCCCCCAGGACATAGCCGACGCTATCCGCAGCAGCGAACAAGAGGTGATCCAATCGGGGCAAGCCCTGGAAGTGGAAGAATTAGTGCCTCACGACGACGGCATCCACACCTACATCTCGGTCAAATTCCCGCTACGGCGGATTTCCGGCGAGATTTACGCTATCTGCGGAATCGCCACCGACATCACCGAACGCAAGCAAGCCGAACAAGCCCTAAAAACCAGCGAAGAGTTTCACCGCGCCGTTTTCGATGCCGCGCCGGATGCCATATTAATTTGCGACGGGCAAGGTACTATTACCCAGGTAAACCGGTATACCGAACAGTTATTAGGCTACCCGAATAGCGAATTGCTGGGTCAGCCCATTGATATGCTGCTACCGGAACACCTGCGAGCCAGACATAAGACGCTACTCAGCATGTTCGTTGCCGCCCCCAGCCCACGACCGATGGGTACAGGTAGAGAGATGCGGGCATTGCGCAAAGACGGTAGCGAAATTGATGTGGAAATCAGCTTAAGCCCCATTCAAACACAACATGGCCTCCGTATTGCCAGCGTATTATGCGACATCACGCAACGAAAACAGATCGAAGCAGAGCTGCGTATTGCCGCCACAGCATTCGAATCGCATGAAGCGATGGTCATCACCGATTCCAACTCAGTTATTCTGCGGGTTAACAAAACGTTTACCGACTCCACCGGCTACACCGCCGACGAGGCGATAGGCCGTAAAATGAGCGTACTAAAATCAGGGCTCCATGACGCGGCTTTTTATACCGCGATGTGGGAGAGCATCACCCACACCGGGACTTGGCAGGGAGAAATTTGGGATCGGCGCAAGAACGGCGAAATCTATCCCAAGTGGCTAACCATCACCGCAGTGACCGATACAGCCGGAGAAGTCACCCATTTTGTCGGCACCCATCTCGACATCACCGAACGCAAGGCGGCTGAGGAAGAGATCAAGCAATTGGCTTTCTACGACCCGCTTACCCAATTGCCTAATCGGCGCTTATTGCTGAACCTGCTGCAACAAGCCAAAGCGGCCAGTACCCGAAGCGGCATGTACGGCGCGATAATGTTTATCGATTTGGACAACTTCAAAACATTAAACGATACCCTCGGCCATGACAAGGGCGATCTACTGCTGCAACAAGTAGCTGCTCGTCTCTCCGCCTGTGTACGCGAATGCGACACTGTCGCCCGCTTGGGCGGTGATGAGTTTGTGATCATGCTTGAAAATTTGAGCAAGACCGCCCAGGAAGCCGCAATCCAAGTCAAGACTGTCGGCGAGAAAATTCTAGTTAGGCTGAATCAGCCCTACCGGCTTTCAGGCCACAAACACCACAGCACTCCAAGCATTGGCATCACTTTGTTCAGCGATCACGGACGGAGCACTGATGAGCTGCTGAAACAGGCGGATATCGCCATGTATCAATCCAAAGCAGCAGGCCGCAACACCCTGCATTTTTTCGACCAGACCATGCAGACAACGCTCACAGCCCGCGCCAGCCTGGAGGCGGATCTGTATCGAGGTCTACAGAAACAACAGTTTCTGCTTTACTACCAAGCCCAAGTAGACGATGGAGGCCGGATAACCGGCGCCGAAGCCTTAGTACGTTGGCAGCACTCCCGGCACGGCACAGTGTCTCCTGCGGAATTTATTCCGTTGGCAGAAGAAACAGGGTTGATCCTGCAGTTGGGCCACTGGGTGTTGGAAAGCGCTTGCGCTCAGTTAGCAACCTGGGCTAAGCGACACGAAACGGCGCATCTTGAATTGGCCGTTAATGTCAGTGCTCGCGAGTTCCGTCAAACCGACTTTGTCGATCAAGTTCTAGCCGTGCTTGAACGCACCAGAGCCGATCCGCGTAAACTCAAAATGGAACTCACCGAAAGTCTGCTGGTGTCCAATGTAGATGACATCATTACCAAGATGACCGCATTGAAAGCCAAAGGTGTGGGGTTCTCGCTGGATGATTTCGGTACCGGCTATTCGTCTCTCTACTACCTGAAACAACTGCCTCTGGATCAGTTGAAAATCGATCAAGGCTTTATCAGGGATATCCTGGTTGACCTCAACGACGCAGCCATTGCCAAAATGATAGTCGCCTTAGCTGAAACCATGGGCCTATCCGTCATTGCCGAAGGGGTCGAAACCGTCGCGCAAAGGGACTTTCTTTTTCGTCACGGCTGTCATGCTTATCAAGGATATTTGTTTAGCCGTCCGCTAGCATTAGGGGCGTTCGAGGAGTTTGTGAGGAAAACATGACGCTTGCCGGAAATGAGAAATTAGGTTTTGGGTTTTTCTCGGCTTATTTGGGATATCACTGTTCTCAGCTAAATGTTTACAAAGTATTTTATTTAATTAACAATCATCCTCGCCCAAACAACAAATTTGTAAAATGGGCGGTGAAAACCATAAAGCTTGGCCGCTCTCCTTACGCACAGCGCCAAGATCTCAACTCCACTTTAATAGAGAAATAAGACATGAAAAAAGGGACATTAAATATAAAGAAATGGTTTTTGGTCGGCATAACCGCTATAGCGGCCTCAGCAGCCAGCGGTGTGGGCGTAGCAGCCGGGCAACAAGACTTTACTTTGGTCAACAAAACAGGTTACACCATTGATGAAGTTTACGTGTCTCCAAGCTCTAATGCGAATGATTGGTTAAATGATGTGCTGGGACAGGACGTTTTAGGCGATGGCGAGAACGCAAAAATAGTATTTTCCAGCCAAAATGAAATCTGCAAATACGACCTAAAAGTTGTTTATGATGATAAAGAGGAAGTGGAATGGACGGATATTGACCTTTGCAAGGAAGAAAAAATCACTATCCATTGGAACAAGAAAACTGGCGAAACCTCAGCCACTTTCGACTAACCGTAGTTCGTTCGCCTAAAGTGAAGGGCTTGTGTTTTCACCAAGAATTTTGCAGGGTGAAAACACGGGCTACGATCCGCTATTCTTTATTCCACGATTTTTCGTTATAGCCTAAAGAAGTTAACGCCGCTCGCTCTTCCTTGCTTAATTTATTCCACGAAGTACCCTCAGAAACCGGGGATTCAGATTCAGACCCCCAGATCCTGCCATTCCAGCCTAAAACGGCCCAAAGCTTTTTCTCTTCAGCGGACAGGTCATCCCAGGTCAAATTGTCCCAGAACTCATTGACATCCCCGGTAGGCTTGCGCACCCCGACTACGGCTTTAGCAGCACCTGCATTAGCTTCGTCCGAACCGGTCTTTTTAGCGGAGTCTACAGCTTCCTCGACAGGCGCAGGCATAGCGGACTGGCTAATATCTGTGCGCTTGCCTGTAACCGCTTGTTCAAGGATCAGGCTGTTGATTTTCCATTGTCCCAATTCTTTTACCGCGTCGAAATAGACAATTCCCTCGCCTTTGGGACCTTCCACACTAAAGGAAACGGTGGCTTTGCCGCCGGGCTCCGAGACCTCTATGCTCCCGGACGGTAAGCCGGTGGAAAAAGGTTTTCCGATCAATTCTGCCGCTTGCCGGCTGCTCTCAAACTGGGATTCGGCCAATTTAAAAGCGTCCGAATCTTTAATTGACATCATTGCCACAAAGAACAAGCCGGTAAAAGATGCGATAAAAAACAAATACGCGATGACCGACCACCACGCCCATTTTTTTTGGACCGCCTTGAAATGGTCAACGCTTTCCCATTCTTTATTCCGCCATGCCCATGCGCTGCCTTTCACGCCGAGCACAAAGGGCATGATGAAGTTTACCAAGGGAACAAACATGAGCAGCGCTATGAAAGTGTTATTACCGACGCCCCAAATCCAGTTTAATAAAAAAGCCCCCCAGTTCCACCTGTCAATTTCTGCCGGAACGATTGCTTTCTGGCCTTGTCCTGAAGTGTTTTCCATATTGTTTTCCTGTGATTGAAAAGATCTGGACTCTGGACTTAGAATATACGGCACCGCTTTGTTGGTCATGATAACAGAAGTAGGTTTTTATTAATAAAGCGTCGAAACGTAAGACAAAAAGACCGATGCTGCGGCTTTTCCGTAGCGACGGCAAACGCTTTAGCAACCTCGATTATCAGACTTACCTAAACCAATTCCACATTGACCGCCTTAACTGCCACCGCCCCCCAGACAACAATATGGAAACCGCTCAAGCCAAAAATGGGGCCAGCAACGGATTAATGCAGGTAATCCCCCCGCTACGCACCATAAACGAAAACCCGGCTTTACAAGTGATTGATCAACATGAAATTTCACATCCATGCACCCCGGATTCGCTGCGCGCTCCATTCGTAACAGTCAGCATCTGACTAAAGCAAGACAATCTGGTATCATTGCGCCCCTTATTTATCCATTCCCCATAAAGGACAACCCATGTCAGAATTCAATAACGTAAGCGTCGTCAAAAAAGCCAATGTCTACTTCGGCGGCAATGTCAGTAGCCGGACTATCAAGTTTGCCGACGGCTCATCAAAAACCTTGGGCTTTATGCTGCCCGGCGAATACACCTTCAACACCGCCGACCCTGAACTGATGGAAATCATCGACGGCGACCTGGATGTGTTATTGCCCGGTGCGGAATGGCAAAGCGTTAAAGGCGGCGAATCTTTCAATGTGCCGGCCAATGCGGCGTTCACGATGAAAGTTAAAACTCCTAGCGATTACTGCTGTTCGTTCCTTAAATAAGGATATGGAAAAAGTCGCGATCTTTGCCGATGTACAGAATATCTATTACACCACCAAGCAAAGTTACCGGCGGCATTTCAATTACGCGGCATTCTGGATGCAGGCCACCGCCAATCGGGAAGTGGTCGCGGCGTTTGCTTATGCAATCGACAAGGGCGACAGCAAGCAGCAGGGATTCCAGCAGATCCTCAGAAACATCGGCTTTGAAATCAAACTGAAGCCTTACATCCAGCGTAGCGACGGTTCCGCGAAAGGCGATTGGGATGTCGGCATTACGCTGGATGTAATCGAGTATGCCGCCAAGGTCGATGTGATCGTTTTATTATCCGGCGACGGCGATTTCGATCTGTTATTAAACAAGGCCCGAAGCGTTTACGGCGTAACGACGGAAGTCTACGGCGTCCCGGCGCTGACCGCACCCTCGCTGATTAATTCGGCCGGCCGTTTTATAGCCATAGACGATAAGCTGCTACTGTAAAACACCCGAGGGCTAAAACCTGTTAGAATAGAGCTTTATTTTTCAAAGCCGTAAAAAACCGTTCAATGGCGCTTAAGTCAACCATCTATAAAGCCGACTGCCAGATTTCAGACATGGACAGGGGCTATTATCAAACACATAACCTGACCATTGCCCTGCATCCTTCGGAAACCGAGGAGCGGATGATGGCGCGCCTGCTCGCTTTTGTGGTCAACGCCGAGGAAAGGCTGCAATTCACTAAGGGCCTGAGCACCGATGATGAACCTGAGCTCTGGCAAAAAAGCCTGACCGACGACATCGAGTTGTGGATCGATATGGGCATGCCCGATGAAAAACGCATCCGCAAGGCCTCCAGTCGCGCCGACAAAGTCATCATTTACACTTACGGCGGACGCAATACGGTCTGGTGGAATCAGATTAAACCCAAGCTGGAACGCTTTAAAAACCTGACGGTCGTTAACCTGCCTAAGGAAGCCACCGATCAACTCGCACCGATGGTAAAGCGCACCATGCAACTGCAAATCAGCATCCAGGACGGGCAGATTTGGGTCAGCGATGATCAAAATACGGCCACTATAGTGTCTGAAACATGGCTTAATTAATTTAAAAACTTTTCACCACGAACGACTGCATGGATGCAGGAGGTAGAGCAGGAGCAATTGCCGAGACACGAAGGACACGAAGTTTCCTCTATTATTTTCTTCGTGCTCTTCGTGCCTTCGTGGTGAATTAATCCTTTTGCAATCCAACAATCTTTTACCCTTAATCTTCGGAACAAAAACTTGATTTCTACAGCTAACATCACCATGCAGTTCGGGGCTAAACCCCTGTTTGAAAACGTCTCGGTTAAATTCGGCGACGGCAACCGTTACGGCCTGATCGGCGCAAACGGCTGCGGCAAATCGACCTTCATGAAAATATTGAGCGGCGATTTGGAGCCGTCGGCGGGCAACGTCAGCATCAGTCCCAACGAGCGCCTAGGTAACCTGCGCCAGGATCAATTCGCCTATGAAAACCAACGCGTGCTGGACGTGGTGCTGATGGGACACGCCGAGATGTGGGCGGCCATGTCCGAGCGTGATGCGATTTACGCCAATATGGAAGCGACCGAAGACGACTACATGCGCGCCGCCGAGCTTGAATCGGTGTTCGCCGAATACAACGGCTATACCGCCGAAGCCAGGGCCGGAGAATTGTTGCTGGGCTTGGACATTCCCTTGGAACAGCATAACGGCCCGATGAGCGCCGTGGCGCCGGGCTGGAAACTACGGGTTTTGCTCGCGCAGGCCTTGTTTTCCAATCCCGACATCATGCTGCTCGATGAGCCGACCAACAACCTGGACATCAACACCATCCGCTGGCTTGAAGACATCCTGAACCAGCGCAATTGCACGATGATCATCATCTCGCATGACCGCCACTTCTTGAACAGTGTCTGCACCCACATGGCCGACATGGATTACGGCGAGCTGCGCGTTTATCCGGGCAACTATGACGACTACATGATCGCGGTAACCGAAGTTCGCGAACGGCTGCTGGCCGGAAACGCGAAGAAAAAAGCCCAGATTGCCGAACTGCAAACCTTCGTCAGCCGCTTCTCGGCGAATGCATCGAAGGCCAAGCAAGCCACCTCGCGCGCCAAACAGCTGGATAAAATCAAGCTGGATGAAGTCAAACCTTCCAGCCGGGTTAATCCGTTTATCCGCTTCGATCAGACCAAGAAACTGCACCGCTTGGCGTTGGAAGTCGAAGGATTGAGCAAAGGTTACGGCGAACAGCCTTTATTCAAGGACCTGAACCTGATGGTAGCCGTCGGCGAGCGCGTTGCGGTCATCGGCCCCAACGGCATCGGTAAATCAACCCTGCTGCGCACGCTGGTCGGCGATTTAACGCCGGATACCGGCATCGTTAAATGGTCTGAAAACTCGGAAGTAGGTTACTTCGCCCAGGACCATGCCGAAGACTTTGCCGAAGACATGACTCTGATCGAATGGATGGGGCAATGGCGCAAGGAATCGGACGATGACCAAGCCATACGCGGCACCTTGGGGCGTTTATTGTTCAGCGCGGACGACATCAACAAATCCGTTAAAGTCATCTCCGGTGGAGAGCAAGGCCGGATGCTGTTCGGCAAGCTGATCCTGCAAAAAAACAACATCATGGTGCTGGATGAGCCAACCAACCATTTGGATATGGAATCGATTGAATCGCTGAACACCGCATTGGAAAATTATCCCGGCACCTTGATATTCGTCAGTCACGACCGGGAATTCGTGTCGTCGCTGGCGACGCGGATTATCGAGTTAACGCCAACCGGCATCGTCGACTTCAACGGCAATTATGAGGATTACTTGAGCAGTCAGGCTTCGTAACTCTTCAGAAAGATTAATAGAACACGGATGACACTGAGCTGGACCGGTTTGAACGGATATTTTTACACCCAGGAATTGCCCCGCTAAAGACGCTCCAGCGTCCCGGAGGAACCTGTGCGGCTTCCGAGGTGTTTTGTTTCGCAACGCTGGAGCGTTACGGACCGAATTCCCACTCGGAGCGTGGGAACTATATAAAGTGCGGTATTTCAATTTTTTAGCTGGTTCCCAAGCTCCAGCTTGGGAACCCAGTCGTGGAAGCTCCGGCTTCCCGAGTAGCTCACCACGCCCTTATCGCCTCAATCAACCCCGCCTGTCCGGCATAATTACGTGCGCTGGAATAGCGCCAATGCTCAGGTTGATCGACATAGCCGCGTTTCACGGGATTTTGATGAATGTAATCCAACTTCTGATGCATAACCGCCTCGGATTCGATGATTTGCGGATGATTGCCTTCTTCCCATACCTGATGCGTAGTTTCTTGTTTATGAGCACGCTTGAAGAACGCCGGCAATTCCAACAACTTAACCGAGCGGTATTGTTCCAGATGCGCGGTGATTTGCTTCGCCGTATAAGATTTAAATCGTTGCATATCATGGCTTAAATCTTCCAAAGCGGCGATAAGGCGATAAGATGCAGGTGGTAAGCAAGGATGACATAACCGTATAGCTGGAAGCCCGAGTCCTGCTGTAAAAAAACGCCAAGAGTCCAGCACAATATTTACGGTTTCCGGGCGGGTAAGCAACGGCAGCCAGGATTTACCGTCGCGGTTAGGAAGTGAGGACAAGGGTTGCATTGGACGCGATAGCGGCTTCTAGGCATGGCTGCCCCTTTGTGTGGTGATGGTGGACGGGAAGCTAGAGCTTCCACGACTGGGTTCCCAAGCTGGAGCTTGGGAACCAGCGAAAACCAGCGAAAAATTTGTTCCTAAAGCCGGACGGGGCATGTTGCCCCGTTCGAAACGTTTTGCGGCAATTAAATGTGATCGCTTAACGCAGCCATTGCAGAAACGTTAGGGACGGGGTTGCAAACCCCGTCCCGCTTGGGGGAGGAACCAGCAAAAACCCCGTCCGACTTGGAATTATGCTTTTTTTGATTCCTTGACGGCATCAATAACCTTCTCCAATATCGCTAACTCGTCCTTTTCAAGCTTCTTCGACTCAATAATTTCGGTGGTTTCATCTTTTGATAGCTTTCCTGCGCTTGAAAAAAACTGTCCAATTTTTATCAGCTCCATAGGATCAATCTTAGTCGGTGAGTTTTCCATTGTTTTAAATAAAAACAACATCTCTTCTCGCCTCCGTTTAACTGCCTCGTAGTAGCGGAACTCTTCCATTGCAGTTCGATATTGGCGCAGAAAAAAGAAGGCTATGGTCTCAATAAATAGAAGTACGCCAATTCTTGATGCAAGCGACAAATACATATCAGTATGATCCAACGATGTGTTTTTTTGCTTGTTTGTTGATTCATTGTCTACTGGATTTGTTTGAGGTTCTTTGTTCGGCAAATCAACAGCCCTACCTGATAAAGCAGTGTTTGTGTCTACCAAAGTAATACCATCTTTTTCAATATTTGAATGTACTGTTTTTATATCAGCAGTGACGCTATTAGAGCCAGAAAGATTTGATGTGGATATATAAAAGAAAATCAGCCCAGAAAATGCAACCATTACACCAACCAACAAATATACACCTGCTCGATTGTAAATCCCATCAGCAAGCTCCCTAGAGGTTGATGCAAATCTAGCTAGAAGATCATTTGAGGCTAAATCACTGTTAATAATGCTTTTCGTGTCAGAAATTAGAGGTGTTACAGCTGCTTGGGCTAAAGAAGGGAGGGCTATTTCTTTCTTCGGTTGTGGTGATTTAGATGTTTGTGACTGAGCTTGGTTAATCGTAGTTGTTTCTTGATTTGGTGCGCCATCCTTAATAGTGAACGGTTTTGATTCGGTTCTATGTAGCCGAGCATTCCGCATACTTTCTAATGGATATTTTCCAAATATAAGTGCGTATAACAATGGGAATATCGTTATTAACAATGCAATAAAAATGGATCCTGTTGCATCTGCAAAAAGCCATCTTATTGAATTATCTATAGCGTCCATAAATCCGAAGTTGTCGCTCCTCCAAGTTTCTTGTAATAACTGTTCTGCTTTTATTATTATGAAAAGAGAAAGGATCGCCGCTGGCCCGAGAAACCAAAACACACGTTCTATAAATAACAACCGTTTTTCTCGAACCGAGCTGGTTTCTTCTTTTGGATTCGAGGTATTACCCGTAACTATTATGGCCATGATATGTTATTCCTAATCATTTTAAGCCATCGCGTTTAGTGCATGGCTTGTATTTCAAAATTATGAGCTCGATAGGGGGTACGTTGCACATACCTTAAAGTCTAACGTATCATATCATGATCTCGAAAATCCGGTTTGCTGTGCCAAAATCAATCTCATCCGCTCTGAGGTACGCACAGCGTAGCCCACATTAGACAAATCACCCTCTCTCATCCCAAGCCTTATCCATCCGCTTTACAGAAACCGGATAGGCGGTTTTAAGCTGCTGTGCAAACAACGAAACCCTGAATTCCTCCAGCATCCAGCGAAACGGGTCTTGTTCCGGGATAACCTTGTCTTTTTTGGCTTTCTTCTCCAGGTCCTTCCAATACCTTGTCGTATAACGGTTGGCTTCCTGGACTTTTTGCAGATTATTATCGCGTTTATCCAGCCGGTATTGGATGGCTTTCAGATAACGAGGAATAGCTTTGAGTTGGTGATAAGGCGTATTGCGGATGAACCCGGCATAAATCATCAAGTCCAGCTGCTCGTTAATGTCCTTAGCAAGCGGGTCATTCGCATTGAAACGGTTCAGCTGAGTTTTGATAGCGCCGTAAAGCTCCATAATTTCCAGCGCGATTTTCCCGGCTTCATTGGCGGCGCTGATCAGTCCCGATTTATTGGCTTGCAGGCTTTGCTCGAATGCCTGCTGGGTGCGGATGGTCCGGCTTTCGACAAATACGCTGTGCAAAATCAAATACAGCATGTCGTCTTTAAACGATACCTCCTCGTCGTTGCCGATCAGCGGATGCTTCGGCAAGCGGTTATAGGCCAGTTCCGCAGCCGCCGACTTCGGCATATTTTTGGTTACATAAGTGCATTCCTTGCGCAGTTGCAGCTGAAACAGGCGCATTAACCCGGCCTGATGCTGAATTGCTGCTTTTTGCTCGGTATCGAAAATACGCACGCCGACCGCATCGCCTTCATCGATGATCGCGGGGAAGCCGACAAAGGCCTGTCCCTTCTGAATAAACTGGTAAGTCTCCGTCAGGTCGTCGAATGCCCAGCCGATGCATCCGGTGTAGTTCAGTTCGTCGGCGGCAATCTGGTCGAAGCTGTCTCCGGCTTTGGCGGTATGCTTGAGCTGCAATTTTTTCAGGTCGCGGCCGTAATCCAGCAATTGGCCCTGATCGTCCACAACCCGGAAATTCATTTTCAAGTGGTCGGTCAAGGTCTCGGTATTCCAGGCATTTAACGGAATCGCCTCGCCGGTCAGTTTTTTTAAACGGTTGCCCAGCCATTCCTGCAACGAACCTTTAAAGTCCGGTTCGATTTCAAGACATTGCTTGACGGTCTCGGGCACCGGCACAAAATGCTTCCTGATGTTCTTGGGCAAGGCTTTAATAAGCGCGATGCATTTTTCTTCCAGCAAGCCCGGCACCAGCCAATCGAAAGCCGTTTGCGAGACTTGGTTTAGTTGATGCACCGGGATAATCGCGGTCACGCCGTCTTCGTCATGCCCCGGCTCGAACCTGTATTGCAGCGGGATGGTCAGGTTGCCCCTCGTTCCCAAGCTCTGGCTTGGGAACGTGTTCGGGAAATCCCATTCGTTGACATAGTCTTCCTCGTGCTCACGCGTTAGATCCTCTCTGGTTAAAAATAGGATAAGGGGGTTGGCGCGTTCCGCTGTTTTGCGCCAGGTATCCAGCGTAACGCCGCTGACCACCTCGGGCGGCAGTTTGCTGTCGTAAAATTCATAAAGCCATTGCTCATCCTCGACCAGATCGACGCGGCGGCCCTTATGCTGGATCATGCCCACTTCTTCGAGCAGTTTCTGGTTGGCGACATAAAACGGCGCGTTACTGTAGTAATCGTGATCGACCAGCGCGGAGCGGATAAAAATCTCCCTCGCGGCTTTGGCATCGACATGGTCGTAAGGAATCTTGCGCCCGGCTTGCAGCGTCAGGCCGTACAACAAGGTGCGCGAGGACACCATGCAACGCGCACCTTTCTTCTCCCAATGCGGATCGTAATAGTTGTGTTTGACCAGATGCTCGGCGCATTGCTCTATCCACTCCGGCTCGATCCTGGCGACATTGCGCGCATACACCTTGCTGGTTTCGACCTGCTCGGCGGCCATGATCCATTTGGGTTTGAGCTTATGCAGGCCGGAGCCGGGGAAGATGAAGAACTTAAGTCCCCGTGCGCCGAGGTATTCGTATTGCTCATGGCGAAAACCGATATTGGACAGCAGGCCCGGTAACAGCGCGCGGTGAACCTTTTCATAGCTAGCCTCATCGGTGTTCGGCGTCATTTTCAAGTCGCCTTTGACGACCTGCATGATCTGCGCGTGAATGTCGAACCACTCGCGCATCCTCATGTAAGACAGGAAATTGTCGGTGCAATATTTGCGCAGCTTGCTGTTGGACAGGTGTTTTTTCTTGTCCTCGTAAGTATTCCAGATATTTAACAGCGTTAAAAAATCGGATTCGGGATGACGAAACGCCGCGTGTTTTTGGTCGGCCTGGGCCATCTTGTCGGCGGGTTTTTCGCGCGGGTCTTGCACGCTTAACGCGGAAACGATAATCGCGACCTCGGTCAGGCAATGCTCATGCGCGGCGGCGATCAGCATCCGGGCAAGCTTCGGGTCGGTCGGAAATTTGGCCAGCTGCTTGCCCACTTCGGTCAGCTTGCCCGATTTATCCAGCGCGTTGACTTCATGCAGCACGGTTTTTCCGTCCCGGATCATCTTGTCTTCGGGCGGCTCAATGAATGGGAAGTCTTCAATGTCGCCGAGCTTTAACGAAATCATCTGCAAAATAACCGCAGACAGATTGGTGCGCATGATTTCCGGTTCGGTAAACTCAGGCCTCGCCAAATAATCGTCGTGCGAATATAGCCGGATGCAGATGCCCTCGGCGACACGGCCGCAACGCCCTGCCCTTTGGTTGGCGGAAGATTGCGAGATGCGTTCGATCGGCAAGCGCTGGATTTTGCTGCGATGACTGTAGCGGCTGATCCGCGCGTGGCCGGTGTCGATCACGCAACGGATGCCCGGCACCGTCAACGAGGTTTCCGCAACGTTGGTCGCCAGCACGATGCGCAGCTTGCCGCCCTTGGGCTTGAACACACGCTCCTGCTCGCTGATGCTGAGTTTCGAATACAACGGCAGGATTTCATATTGGGTCGGGTGGTGTTTTTTTAGCGAATCGGCGGTCTCCCTGATTTCCCGCTCGCCGCTGAGAAAAATCAATATGTCGCCGCGCAAATCCCGGTACAGCTCGTCGACCGCATCGAGTATCGCGTTTTGCAATTCATCCCCCGTTTCATCCGTTGCTTTTTCGTCGTCCGCTTCCTCTTTCGGAACGATAGGCCGATAACGCACGTCCACCGGATAAGTGCGCCCTGAAACTTCGATAATCGGCGCCTTGTTGAAATGATCGGAAAAGCGCTGCGTATCGATCGTCGCCGAGGTGATGATCAGCTTTAAATCGGGCCGCTTAGGCAGCAGCCATTTCATGTAACCGATCAAAAAATCGATGTTCAAGCTGCGCTCATGCGCCTCATCGATGATGATGGTGTCGTACTGGTTTAGGTAAGGATCGTTTTGCGATTCGGCCAGCAAAATACCGTCGGTCATCAGCTTAACCAACGATTCGGCGTGGGTTTTATCGTTAAAGCGGATTTTGTAACCGACCGACTTGCCGATAGTTTCGCCGAGTTCTTCGGCGATACGGTCGGCAACCGTGCGCGCGGCAATCCGCCGGGGCTGGGTATGGCCGATAAATCCGGCCGCGCCCCGGCCTATCGACAGGCAAATCTTCGGCAATTGCGTGGTCTTGCCGGAGCCGGTTTCGCCGCAGACAATCACCACCTGGTTTTCCTGTATCAGTTTGGCGATGTCGTCTTTTTTGCCGGTGACCGGCAAATCGGGGAATGTCAGTACGGGAATGCCGGCAAGGCGCTTGTTCCTGGCCGCGACCGATCGTTCGATACGGCTCGCCAGCGCGGTTAATTCTTCCGGGGATTTTTTGCTGCGGCAGCGGTCTAACTGCCGCTTTAAACCATGCCTGTCCTGGTTTAGACAATGCGCTAACTGATGGGTGAGTTGCTTAAAAAGATCGGGGGTGGACATCTAAAACAGCCGGATAAATTAGCAATGCCGTTAAGTGAAGCCGCTCGTGGTTCGACAAGCTCACCGCGAACGGCTTAACCGCATTGGATAAAATGCGGCATTATACGTTAATTTATCTGTTTTTAATTTTATCCATAGACTGTTGAATGATTGTTTATTAGACTTAAAATTGTTTATCTGATGTGAAGGTGCATCATGATTTCTTCCGTATCCCATACCAAATTCGCCGCACAACCAACTGATTATTCTCAGCGGCAGCCGGTCGCCCCGACGAACAGCCAGGATCAGGACGCTCAAAAAGACCCCGCGTTAAAACCTGCCGATTCCCAAACAACGGACACAAAAAAAACCAGAGAGCTCTCCGAATCCGATATAAAAGTCGTTAACGAACTCAAACAAAGAGATGTCGAAGTCAGGGCGCATGAAGCCGCGCATCTGGCTGCGGCAGGCAGCATTGCGGTAAGCGGCGCCAGTTTTGAATTCCAGCAAGGCCCTGACGGCAGCCAGTATGCCATCGGCGGCGAGGTCAGCATAGACACCTCACCGGTTTCCGGCGACCCGGCCGCAACGCTACGAAAAGCAGACACCATCAGGAGAGCCGCGCTGGCTCCGGCCCAACCCTCCGGCGCGGATATGCAGGTTGCGGCGGCGGCAACGGCGATGGCCGCCCAGGCGCAAGTCGAATTGATGCAGAAAATACAGGCTACTCAGAACGGCGATAAAGACCGGCAGGGAAACCAAATAAATTTATCGGCATAAAGCATAAGAAAGTGCTAGCTTAATCATTCGTCACGTTCTGCACAAACGCTTTCAAAAAATCAAATCCGTTTAAATCCGCCTGATCAGTGTCCTCCGTGTTCTATAACGCCTGATTTGTGCAATACTCTCGCCCCAAGGATTATGGAACAATTAACCGATCTAAAAGCCATATTACACTCCAAGCGCGCCAATATTTATTACCTGGAAAAATGCCGGGTCATGCAAAAAGACGGCCGGGTGGTGTATCTCACCGAAGACAACGACCAAAAGCAATACTGGAACATTCCAATCGCCAACACCACGGTCATCTTGCTGGGCATGGGTACATCGATCACCCAGTCCGCCGTCAGGATGCTGGCTTCCGCCGGAGTATTGATCGGATTCAGCGGCAGCGGCGGCACACCGCTGATTGCCGCAGGCGAAGTGGAATGGCTTTCGCCGCAGAGCGAATACCGGCCGACCGAATACATCCAAAACTGGCTGGCGTTCTGGTTCGACGAAAACAAACGCCTGACCATCGCCAAACGCTTCCAACAGTTGCGCATTGACTATTTGCAGCAGGTCTGGCGCAAAGACAAAGACCTGCAATCTTACGGCTTTTATATCGATGATGCCGACGTGGAAAAGGCCCTGAGCAACTGCAACGATAAAATAAGCCACAGCCCCAGCGTTACCGACCTGCTGACCGTAGAAGCGCAACTGACCAAAAGCCTTTACAAAATAGCCGCCGCCCGTACCCAACACGGCGGATTTGCCCGCGACCATGCAGGCGAAGACGACGCCAACGCCTTTTTGAATCACGGCAATTACCTGGCCTATGGCTTGGCCGCAACCACGCTATGGGTACTGGGCATACCCCACGGCTTTGCGGTGATGCACGGCAAAACCCGGCGCGGCGCGTTAGTGTTCGATGTCGCCGATCTAGTAAAAGATGCGCTGATCCTGCCTTGGGCGTTTATCTGCGCCAAGGAACAAATGAGCGAACAGGAATTTCGCCAGCAATGCCTGCAAAACTTTACCCAACACAAAGCGCTGGATTTCATGTTCGAAGCCGTCAAAACCCTCAGTTTAGAAGGCAGCCAACTATGATGGTGACCTTCGTCTCGCAATGCGAGAAAAACGCCTTAGCCAAAACCCGCCGCGTATTGGATGCGTTTGCCAACCGGATCGGCGATTGCACTTGGCAAACGGTCATCACCAACGAAGGGTTAAACGCCGTCAAAAAACTGCTGCGCAAAACCGCTTCCAAAAACACCGCCGTTTCCTGCCATTGGCACCGCAGCCGCAGCCATAGCGAACTGGTCTGGATAGTCGGCAATCGCCGTAAATTCAACGCGCTCGGCATCGTGCCGGTCAACACCACGAAAAAAACCGTTATCAACACCCAGTGGGAAAACGATTGGCATTACCTGCCGCTGATTAAAGCCTTGACCGCATTGGCGGCGCTGTTTCACGACTGGGGCAAAGCGTCCGCCTGTTTTCAGCAGAAATTGACATCCAAGAAACCGCAGTCCGACCCGTTGCGCCATGAATGGGTATCGCTAATGCTGCTGACCGCGCTGATCAACGGCGAACAGGAAGACGCCGGATGGCTTAAACGCTTGGCTGACGGCGATATAGACGAGTCGGCATTAAAATCGTTAAGCCCAAGTAAAAATCCCATGACGGACTTGCCCAACGCAGCCGGTTTAGTCGCCTGGCTGGTCGTAACCCACCATAAACTGCCGATCAATTGGGATGACTCAGACGACTGGCGGGGCGAACCGGCTAAAGACTTGCAAAAGACGCTTAAGCGGATTACCGCCAAGTGGAGCTACCAAAACGATATAAATACCGACGCCTGTTTCCATTTCCCCAACGGCCTGCCCAGCCAATCGAAACCCTGGCTTAAGCAACTGCAAAAATGGTCGGCCAAACTGATCGCCTGCCTGCCGCGCCTTGAGCAAGCGATGGCCGACGGCAGCTGGCGCGTAGTCTTGCATCATGCCCGGCTCTCGCTGATGCTGGGCGATCATCATTATTCCTCGCAGCCGGCCGACACGGCCTGGAACGGCACTCTGGCGCTGTATGCCAACACCGACAGTAAAACCAAACAGCTCAAGCAAAAACTGGACGAGCATTTGCTCGGCGTTGCCAAAAACGCGCTGACCGCAACCCATCTGCTGCCCAAGTTTGAAGACGAGCCGCCCGCCGTTTACGACGTGAAAAACTTAAAGCAAAAAAGCGCCGATAAACGCTTCCAATGGCAAGACGACGCGGTAGCCAAAATCAAAGCCTGGAAAACCGAGCAAGGTTTAAGCGGGCAGCGTTACGGTTTCTTCACCGTCAACATGGCCGGTACCGGCTGCGGCAAAACCCTGGCTAACGCCAAAATCATGCAGGCGCTGTCCAAGGATGGCGCTAGCCTGCGTTACGCGCTGGCGCTGGGCCTGCGCACCCTGACCTTGCAAACCGGAGACGAATACCGCGACCGTATCGGCCTGGACGATTCCGAGCTGGCGGTGCTGATCGGCTCGCGGGCAATCCTGGAATTGCACACGCAAAACCATAAACCGCAAGATACGCAAGCAGACCCACCCGGCGGCTCGGAATCGGCGGAAGAGTTATGGGAAGACAACGAAATCGATTTCGATATACCCGATGATACCTTAAGCGCGTTAAGCACCGTGTGGACGGATCGAAGCGGCAACATCGACCCGCGCAAGCAGAAATTCCTCTACGCGCCGGTGCTGGCTTGCACCATCGACCACCTGATGCCCGCGACCGAAACCACGCGCGGCGGGCGCTATATATTGCCCTGCTTGCGGCTGATGTCTTCCGATTTGGTCATTGATGAAATCGACGATTTCGACGGAACCGACCTGATTGCAATAGGCCGCCTGATTCATCTGGCCGGTATGTTGGGGCGTAAAGTGATGATTTCCTCAGCAACCATTCCGCCCGATTTGGCCGAAGGCTATTTCAACGCCTACCGGGAAGGCTGGCAGCTGTTTGCCAAGACCCGCGACGTCGCCGGCCGTATCGGTTGCGCCTGGATTGACGAGTTTGCAACCTGCATCGAGCCACTATCCCACAGCGACATAGAAGCCTACCGCTCGGTTCACCAGGCCTATACCGGCAAAAAGCGGCTTAAGATAAACAAATTAGCCGTTCGCCGGAAAGCCGAGATTATCGCGCTGGATAAAACCGAACCTTGCATCGGCGATGATCAAATCCTCGAACAGCTATTTTTTACCGTCATACAACAAACCGCCGCCACGCTTCACCACCGCCATGCCAGACCCGACCCGCACAGCAACAAGCGGGTTTCATTCGGCGTAGTGCGCGTCGCGAACATTCCGCCGTGCATCAAGCTGGCTCAATATTTAGCTGAGGCGCAATGGCCCGACGATATGGATATACGGGTGATGGCTTACCACAGCCAACAACTGCTGTTGCTGCGCCATCATCAGGAACAGCATCTGGACGCCGTGTTAAAACGCCACGACCCAGAGCAAGTTTTCGAGCATCCGCTGATCCGGCAACATCTCGATAACAGCCACGCCGCCAACATGCTGTTCATCCTGGTGGCGACGCCGGTTGAAGAAGTCGGGCGCGATCACGATTTCGATTGGGCGGTGGTCGAACCCTCGTCGTACCGCTCGATCATCCAACTGGCAGGCCGGGTGCTCAGGCACCGGGACGAAACGCCCGATACCGCCAACATCGCCTTGCTGCAATACAACCTGAAAGCGTTAATCCAAGCCGATGACAGCCCTGCCTATTGCCGCCCCGGTTATGAAAGCAAAGACCATCTGCTGGACAGCCACGACTTAAGCACGCTGATTCCCGCCGATCAGTTGACCTCACTCAACGCCTTGCCGCGCATCCAGCGCAACACCCAACTGCAAGAGACCGAACGCCTGGCGGATTTGGAGCATTACTGCATACAACAGTTGCTTACCGCTTATCACAAACAAGGCCCGGAGCAACTGCAAGGCTGGCTAAGCGGGTATTGGTGGCTGACGGCGCTGCCGCAACAGCTCAGCCCGTTTAGAAAACAGCAGCCGCAACAGACCTTATACCGGATACCGGATGCAAAAGACGATTGGGTATTTGTCGAGAAATCGCTTCAAGGCCAGTACAACCCGGTTGAAGACCGATACAAAATAGATCCCTCGATCAAATTGAGCGAACAAGCACAAGCCAGATGGTGGCTTTATCGCGATTATCAGTCTTTGCTTGAAGACGTGGCCGAACGAAATAACTGGTCGTTGCGTAATACCGCATTGCGTTATGGCGAAATCAACGTGCAAATTGATGAGAATGATATTTTGAAAGGTCGGCGCTTTGCCTATTGCGATCAATTGGGGTTTTGGAAAAAACCGCGATAGGGCCAATGGAGCACGGATGAAGAGCCGGGCTCAATAATTTAGATGTTATTATCTAAAATTATATATAATGCAGGCATAGATTCTCAGTCACTATCGGACATTTTCATCATGCCATTAAAATTTTACGACAGCCCATTTCATGTTAATCACGACGCGGAAACCGCCAGTAAAATGGTCATGAAAATGGACTTATCCATCATGCTTAGCCGTATAATCGAAAGTAAACAATGGACACAAGTGCAGGCGGCGAAACAGCTTGGGGTCAAACAATCCCGCATATCCGATTTAATGAACGCTAAAATTGAAAAATTCACCATTGATGCGCTGTTTGATATGCTGGATAAGCTCGGCTTTCAAATAAACTGGACTATGCCATCATTACAAAAGGCCACGATGGTCATAAAAGCGAAAGCGATTCAGTGAGTTTTCTTTATCCCTGCCAGCAACTCTTTTAAGCGTTGATCGGCCGCTTTCATGGCTTGCCGATCAATACCGTTGGTAGTTTTGACAAAGGCATGTAGCACAACAATCGTATCCAGATATTTTGCTACATAAATGCAGCGAAAAGCCGGGCTGCCGTTTTTTCTCAATTCAATAACACCTGCGCCAATACTATCCAAATGGGTGACCGGTAATTTCGGCTCTTCATCAAACTGAATGCGTCTTAAATCTTTACCAAATTCATCCTGTATTTTATCGGGTAAATCTTTATATTCCTTTTCAGCGGCATCGTTTACAAAGGCAAATTTTTTCGCTTTTTTCATTCAACAATTCCATTGGCGGTAAACCGTTTGATAACCCATACCTCAAAAATAAGCGATGCGTATGGGTTAAAAATCCCCTCCCATATGGATCACATAAAAGTTACGGACAAACAATTTTAAATATTAGACTCCAAACTGCCTGTTCGGCAGTGGATGAAAAAATACAATGCTCCGCTCGTTCCCAAGCTCCTGCTTGGGAACTCGGTATACGAAGCTCCAGCTTCGCGTGACAGGAAGCTGGAGCTTCCAATACTGCATTCCCAAACAGGAGCTTGGGAACGAGCATAAAATATGAATGCACGGGTCGACTTACAATCAACCCTACCTTACACTCTCCTTCGCCATCAATTTAGAAGGACAGTGATATGTTAGACCCCGCAATCGAAAACTTCTTGTCCGAGCGCAAGGCTGCCCGGATCAAGAAGAATCTAAAACCCGGCATCAGCGATCAAGAAAGGCGAGCTATTGAACTTGAAGCGACTGAGTTTTTCCGCTTGGACAACTGGTTGCCCGATGCGGCCAAGCGGGCAGGCTGGCTGTCGATGCTGAGCCATCCCGGCAAATTCACCCACCCCAGCGCAAAGACCAGCGCAATAATTGCCGAGGCCCGGCCCAAACCCGACGGCTTTTTGCGCACCGGCAATGCCGATACCGACCTCGACGTGCTGGGCAATGCGGCCGCCCTGGATGTCCACAAATTCCTGTCGTTGACCTTAACCGACGGGCAAACCGTGCTGGCGCATTTGGAACAAACCAGCGCCGCCATTCAAACGCAATTCGAACTATCCACCCTGCCCTTTTCCGAACTACAGCAAGGCTTGTTAGCCATCAAGCAAAGCTCGGATACCGCCAAAACCTCGGAAAAAATCAAGCAGGTTTATTTTCCGGTCGGTGACGGCTATCACCTGTTGTCGATACTCACCCCGTCGGGTTTGATGTTCAAGCTTAAGGAAGCCATTAACGTCCTGCGTTTTTCCGACGAGGCCAAACAAGCCCGCGAAGACCGCCGCCATCAAGTTCATAACGAACAAGGTTTCGCCGAACTGTATAACCTGTCGGTGATCGGCTTTGGCGGCACCAAGCCGCAAAACATCAGCGTACTCAACAACCAAAACGGCGGCACCGCGTACTTATTGCCGTCATTGCCGCCGCAACTGGAAACACGCGCCATCCAGCCGCCTAAAACCGGCTTTTTCAGCGACAGCCTGTATTACAAACATTATCAGGACAGCTTTAAGGCCTTGCACCGACTGCTTATGGTCAACCACAACACCATCGACATCCGTGACGGCCGCGATTATTGGATAAGCTCAATCGCCGAACAAATCATCGAAAAAGTCTGGCAATTCCGGCAACTACCGCCCGGCTGGTCTGACGCAACCAACCTGCCCTTGGCGCAAAAAATCTGGCTGGATGCCGCCTACAACGAGCAGCGCGAAAACCAAGACGCTTGGCTGGACGAAATCATCCGCGCCATCGCCGACTGGTTTTATATCGCCTACGAAAAAACTGTCGGCAAAGACAAAGCCGTCTTTTTGGGCGATGTCGAACTGGCGCATATACGCACCGTGCTTGGCGCTATGCAGGAGGATTTACGATGAACCGCTTTTTAATCATCCCGCACGTAAAAATCCACAACGCCAACGCGCTGTCCAGCCCTTACACCATCGGCTTCCCGGCGATGACCGCCTGGCTGGGCGGCGCTCACGCCTTGCAGCGTAAACTGTGCGCCGGGCAATTTAACGGGTTGGCATTTACCCGCGCCGCCGTCGCCTGCCACAGCATCGACCTGCAAACCTACAAAGGCCGGGGCGATTACGTGCATTCGATCGTCGGCACCGGCAATCCGCTGGATAAAAACGGCGAACGCCCGTCATTTATCGAGGAAGCCCGCTGCCATCTCAGCGTATCGTTGGTGCTTGAATACGAAGGCGTTGATCAGGACGATGCCGACGCCTTTTTAGCGGCCGTCGAAACGCAGTTAAGCACGCTGAAACTGGCGGGCGGCGACATCCTGGAATTTAAAAAGCCGGAACTACTCAAAGTGAATGGCGCAGACGACTTAGCCAAACTCACCCGCAAACTGATGCCCAGCCATGTGCTGAAAGAGCGCCGCGATTTAATGATCGAAGCCATGCAAAACCAGGGCGGCGACATCGATGCCGTCACTGCGCTGCTCGATTACCTGACCGTCCGCCACCGCAGCGAAAGCGGCGAAGACGGACAAACCGAATGGACCGCCAAACGCAAAAAAAACGAACGCAAAAAAACCGGCTGGATAGTGCCGATTGCGACCGGCTTTCACGGCATCAGCGCATTGGGCAGTGCCGAAAACCAGCGCGACCCGGACACCCCGCACCGCTTTGCCGAATCCCTGGTCACACTCGGCGAGTTTGTGATGCCCTACCGCATCAAGCGCCTGGACGAGCTGCTTTGGCACAGCCATTACGATGCCGAAAATCACTTTTATCTGATTCAACAACACAGCAAGGAAAAATATCATGGCAAATAACCTGAAAGTCACCGTACTGGCCTTCGAGAAAAAACTCGTTCCTTCCGACGGCCGTTTGTACGGCACGAGCTGGGAACGCAGGAACGAGGCGGCCGCACCGCTGAAACTCCAAGAAAAATCGGTGCGCGGCACCATTTCCAACCGCCTGAAAAAAGACTTGCAGAACGACCCGATGAAACTGGACGCGGAAGTTGAAAAACCGAACCTGCAAACCGTCGACAGCTGCGCCCTGGGCAGCGACCAGGACACCTTAAAACTGGCGTTCACCTTAAAAGTGCTGAGCGGCATAGAAATACCGTCCGCTTGCAACAATGCCGAATTCTACGCCAGCTATAAAGATGCCGCCCAAAACTATATCGACTCGGAAGGCTTTAGCGAACTGGCAAAGCGCTATGCAACCAACATCGCCAATGGCCGCTTCTTGTGGCGCAACCGGGTCGGCGCGGAACGGATTGAAGTGGCTGTAACCGTGCGCAACGAAGGCGAACAGCAAACCTGGATATTCGATGCCAAGTCCGTCGGCACCCGCGATTTTAACCATGACCACGCCGACATTGCCCAACTGGCGGCAAAAATCGCCGACGCGCTGGCCGGGAAAACCGAGTTCCTGCTGCTGGAAATCAACGCCTATGCCCAAATCGGCTTGGCGCAGGATGTTTATCCGAGTGAAGAGCTGGTTTTAGACAAAGGCAACAGCAAGTCGAAAAAAAGCAAAATCCTCTACCACATCGACGGCGTTGCCGGCATGCACTCGCAAAAAATCGGCAACGCCTTGCGCACCATCGACACCTGGTACCCGGAACCTGAAGGCGGAGCCATCGGCCCGATAGCAATTGAAGTTTACGGAGCGGTAACCAACCTGGGCAAGGCCTATCGCACGCCGAAAGAAAAAGCCGACTTTTACAGCCTGTTCGACCGTTTTGCGCGGGGCGAAAAGCTGTCCGGCAAAAACGACGAACACTACGTGATGGCCGTGCTGGTGCGCGGCGGCGTATTCGGCGAAAGCGGCAAGGACTGACCATGAACCACTACCTGGAAATCACCTTACAGCCCGATGCCGACATCGGCTTGCATTTCTTATGGGAGAAAGTCTATCAACAGATTCATTTAGGGTTGGTTGAGATGCAGGACCGCAACGGCAAATTCCCCATCGGCATAGCGTTGCCGGGCTACAACGCAGCAAAGCACCAACTCGGCGACAAACTGCGGCTGCTGGCCGAAACCGAAGCCGAGCTTGAACGCTTTAACGCAAGCCGCTGGCTGAACCGCCTGAGCGACTCTGTGCACCTGACCGGCATACGCAACGTCCCCGGCCGCATCCAAACCCATGCCTGTTATTACCGGATTCAGCCTAAAAGCAGCAACGCCAGAATGGCAAGGCGCAAGGCCAAGCGGGAAAACATCGGCATTGAACAAGCGCTGGCCGCACTCGAAAGCTGCCCGGAGCAACGTAGCGATGCGCCTTTTGTATGGATTAAAAGCCTAAGCAGCGGGGAAAGGTTTCGTTTGTTTATAGGCTATGTCGAAGAGCCGGAACCTATCAGCGCAGGTTTTAACGCTTACGGCTTAAGCCGGCAAAGCAGCGTTCCTGTTTTTTGACCATCGGTTGGTCGGGCTCTTTAAAAAAACATTTAAATCAGTAGATTAGCTTGGGCGTGTTTTTCGATGGTAAAAACGGAAAAATACGCCTAAGCTGTTGATGCATTTGTTTTATCACGGATAAATCTGCTGTTCACTGCCGCACAGGCAGCTTAGAAAAATTGCGGGCCTTTAGCCTTAGCCAGCATCACGTTCACTGCCGCACAGGCAGCTTAGAAATATAAAGCCTCAGCCCGTAAAGTGGGAGAGGAGTTCACTGCCGCACAGGCAGCTTAGAAATTGCAAACAAGGCACGGTCTCAGACTTTAGGGGTTCACTGCCGCACAGGCAGCTTAGAAATGAAAAAAACGGCTACGAGTCGTGGTTCGTGTGTTCACTGCCGCACAGGCAGCTTAGAAAAGGAATAATAAATGGGGCCTTGCGCGTGATGCGTTCACTGCCGCACAGGCAGCTTAGAAAATATTGCTACGTTTATGCCTCGCTGTTGGGCGGTTCACTGCCGCACAGGCAGCTTAGAAATAACCCGTAAATCAACGGGAACGCGGCCTCAATGTTCACTGCCGCACAGGCAGCTTAGAAACAACAAAAAACCTCACATCGTCATTCTCAACTGTTCACTGCCGCACAGGCAGCTTAGAAAATCCGAAAACCAAATCTTTGATGCCTATCAAAGTTCACTGCCGCACAGGCAGCTTAGAAAGCTGAGGAATCAATGGACGCTGATAAATGCAAGTTCACTGCCGCACAGGCAGCTTAGAAACTGAGCCGACCGCAGCAGCATCATAGATAACTTGTTCACTGCCGCACAGGCAGCTTAGAAAAGATATGGTAATGCTTGCCGTTGTATCAGACCGTTCACTGCCGCACAGGCAGCTTAGAAATTTTGTGTCTCTCGGTGGTTTGATTCCCATTTTGTTCACTGCCGCACAGGCAGCTTAGAAAGCAATAATTAAACATGGCTGGGATAACTTCTCGTTCACTGCCGCACAGGCAGCTTAGAAAAGAAAATAAACAGAGTAAACAATGATGATAGAGTTCACTGCCGCACAGGCAGCTTAGAAATGTGCGATATGAAATTGTCAATACAGGAGCAACGTTCACTGCCGCACAGGCAGCTTAGAAATAAAAGGACGCGAAACAGTCTTGGGTAAAACGGTTCACTGCCGCACAGGCAGCTTAGAAATCTTTAATATCTTTTCTTCGTGTTTTTTCTGAGTTCACTGCCGCACAGGCAGCTTAGAAAGGTGCCGCTATGCGTTGAGGTTTCTGAAGCGCGTTCACTGCCGCACAGGCAGCTTAGAAAATAACTGTCTATAGATTTTTGGAATAGCGGTAGTTCACTGCCGCACAGGCAGCTTAGAAAAATTAGACTGGGCTATTGATGATTGAAACTACGTTCACTGCCGCACAGGCAGCTTAGAAATATATAAGCATGGCATTTTGGAACAAGAAAGTGTTCACTGCCGCACAGGCAGCTTAGAAATGGTGGCAACCCAGTGGTTGCACATCCTCCATGTTCACTGCCGCACAGGCAGCTTAGAAAAGGGACTATTCGGCTTTCGCTCGCTACCCGCATGTTCACTGCCGCACAGGCAGCTTAGAAATGGACAATGTGCCGGCCTGGTCGATCTATCGTGTTCACTGCCGCACAGGCAGCTTAGAAAATCTATCCATATTTCAGCATCAGCCTCTCGGCGTTCACTGCCGCACAGGCAGCTTAGAAAATGTTTGTATTCGATAAATCTGCCGTTTTTTCGTTCACTGCCGCACAGGCAGCTTAGAAAATACTTCCAATGCTCAAGAGCCATTATTGATAGTTCACTGCCGCACAGGCAGCTTAGAAATCTAACGAGTAACCCACATCCAACAACGAGCCGTTCACTGCCGCACAGGCAGCTTAGAAATTGTCGATCGCGTCCAGCGCCAACGCCAGAGCGTTCACTGCCGCACAGGCAGCTTAGAAAATAAATATTAAAAACTGATGTTACGCACAGATAGTTTTTGTCTTGTTTGTCGCGCTGCATGGATGGAGTGCATGAAAGCACTCAATTCGCGGCAATTGCTCCATGCATTGCTCTACCTCCTGCATCCGTGCAATCGTGGATCCCGACAATCCATGCCGGGATGACGTGTTTTTAAAGACTTGTGTATAACGACGAGCGTAGCGCGCGGGAACAAGAAAAATGGCAAGCCAATGCATTGGGGGCAAATAAGCCGCTGGTTTTATTCAGCCTTATTTAAAGCATCTGAAAAATCGATCAACCAAGCGTCCTGAAAATAGTGGGTTATAAGATAAGCGACCAGGTTTACCCACTGTACGCCCCCGTCCAGTATCGCCGAATCGGAGGTAATCGCAATGTTACGGCTGCTCCGAATGGCCTGGTCCGGGTTTTCAATTGACTCCGCCCGCCAGTTCCAGCTATGAATCTTGGCAATGTCCCGAACCATCTCCGTAAGCCTTCCGCTATTGGATACGGGTTTGTCAAACAACCACAACACGCTTGCGGGGGAAAAGGATTGCAGCACGTTGCCGATCAGCTCAATCGCCTGCCGGGTTTCATGCACCTGCCGGTACGTCCCATGAATACTGGCAATATCCCGTATGCAGCCGTCGCAGCAACGCAGTAATAATCCTCCGGCCATAGCCGTTTCAACGGAAATAATCAGATTAAATCCGTCAATAACCAATTGCCGGTCTTCGATTTGTTCAATAGGAAGACACTTTGCCTGTCTTAACTCCCGGTTGTTAGTGGAACAAGCCGCCCTGGAGATTGCCAGGCGCTGGCGTTTTGCGAGTTGGTGGTGGTCGCCAACCAGTTGAATAACCGAGTGCCGTGCATAGCCGCGATTAAGCAGCCAGCAGAATTCATAAACCGCATCATGCAAGCGGTGTAATTGTTCGCCGCCGAACAACACTTTGTCGTTCAGATGCACGCTACGATGTCTTTGTTCGTGGGTATTCATCTATTCAGCCCTTGATTCATCACAAGTCATCCGCCCATAATGAAATAATGTTCAACAGATTAATAACACATCCTGATGAGAGATTTAGACGAACTCTTTGCGGCGCTCTCAAAGTCGGCTTTCCGCAAAAAATTTCATCTCCAGGGCAAAGACCTTGTCTATTTGCAAACCAAAGGACTGCCGACGATTATCGTTCATGCCGGGGATTTTATCGCAAAGCGCCTGGCCCCGGCAGTGATTAAAAATGACGGCAAACAAACCCCTTTCCGGGGTCATCCGGTTTTTGTAGCGCAACATGCAACAGCCTGTTGCTGCCGCGGTTGTCTGGAAAAATGGCACAGGATACCGAAGGGCCGCGCGCTTACTCGAGATGAAGAAGGCTATGTGCTCAAGGTCCTGGAACGATGGCTGCATAATCAAATACAACACTGATGTTACGCGGGTTTATTTTTTCCCGTTCCCACGCGCTACGCTACGTCACTGCCATTAAGTTAATGACGGCTTATTTCCAGCGGCTGGAGGCAAGGCTGGCCTTCCAGTATGGCGCGGTTAGTACAAGGCAAGCCTTGTACTCCCATTTGAACTTAACTTAATGGCCGTAACGCGCTGCGTGGGAATGCAGTTAAAGGCCTGTCCCGAGCTGCGCCGCGAATTGAACGCATTCTACGCACTCGATCCATGCAGCGCGACAAACGGACAAAAACTATCTATGCGTAACATCAGATACAAAATGCTTAGGATCGTGCATAAATTAATTTAGGCAATTACCATGAAGAGCATGAAGGACATGAAGACTTAAACTTTTCATGTCCTTCATGGTTAAAAAATGAAAAATAAAACTTGCTCAAGTTATTTTATGCACGTTCCTTAGTATGGGAAGACCGTCTTGCTGATTTAGTCCTTCGACAGGATCAGGACGAACGGTAACGTATCGATTCCGTTCGTGGTGAGCCTGTCGAACCATGAACGGAAGCGATTTATTAGGCGCTTCCCTGGACCGTTATTCATTCGCCGGCAATTGTGCTTCGCGCCCGCCGGGACGGTATCGATCCATCACTTCGTCCAGCTTATCGTTGGTGATGCCGGGGTTCGCCTTTTGCAGACAACTTAGAAGAATCGCCTTGTTGGAATGGACACGCTCAGCAGTAGGCCGCGTTCCTTGCGGGGCCGGAGAAACATTCCTGAAACAGGCAGTGAACTGTTCCTGCGTGATGTTGAGGTCGTGACTGATCTTGTCGGCAGGCCGTTTCGGATCTTCCGGCAGGAAAGCAGGGGCTGCAATAGCCGCATCCGACAATAGCAGTATAGCAACAAGCAAGGATGACTTTATATAAGCACTCATAACGCTCTCCATCAATATTTTCTAATCATGCTACGTTATTTATAACCGTCGGCAATGCGTTGCAGCGTCAATGTGACCAGCGCCTGAGCCCGTTCCATGCTGCCCGCTTCCGCATAGCAACGCAGTTCCGGCGCATTGCCGGACGGACGCAAATGCACGATCTCGCCGTTTTCGAAAGTCAGGCGCAAGCCGTCGGTCAAATCCCGCTGGGCAGGCGCGCCCAGCTCATCATCCCACAGGCTTCGATAAGCGGTGTCGTCGCGTTGCAAGCTGTCCAGCAACGCGCGGCTGTTCGCAACCGGGAAATCCTGCAAGCGGTCGCTGGCGGTATAACGTTGCGGCAAACCGGCTAGCAGGTCCGATACTTTGCAACCTTGTTGCCGGGCCATCGCCAGCACCGCCAAAGCGGGCAATATGGCGTCACGGGTCGGCAGCGCGGCCAGAGCCTGCCGTCCGACAGTCAAGCCATTACCCGCCAGAAAGCCGCCGTTGGCTTCAAAACCCGCCACGCTGGAGCCGCCCGTAGCGAGCGCCTGCTCCATACCGGCAATCACATACGGCGAACCGATACGGGTGCGGATCACCTGCCGAAATAGTCCCGATGCTTCGATCGCGGTATTGCAGCTCACCGGCGTGACCACGGTATCCGCACCCAAAAAGTGCGCGCACAGCAAGCCGACAATGTCGCCACGCAGCCAGTTGCCGGTCTCGTCGCCAATCAGCGGCCGGTCGCCGTCTCCGTCGGTAGAGATGATCGCATCCAGACGATGCTCGGCCGCCCAAGCCAGTCCGCGCTGACGGTCTTCCTCGCTGACCGCTTCGGTGTCGATAGGCACAAAGGTATCGGTGCGGCCCAAGCTGACCACATCCGCGCCCAGTGCGCCCAGCACATCGCTCAGGCAATCGCGCGCGGCGCTGGAATGCTCATAAATCCCGACCCGCCAGCCGCTCAACAAATCGGCTGCAAACAGGTCGGTATAACGCTGCCGGTACTGGTGCAAGGCGGCGGGATTGACGGTCAATACATTTGCATCGGCTCCTTCTCCCTCAGGGAGAAGGCTGGGATGAGGGGGTGAAAATAAGCTTTTTTCCTCCAACTCGACCTCGGCGCCCGTGATGGCCGCTTCGTCGGCTTTGCTGATCTCGCCTTCTGCCCGGTAAAACTTGATGCCGTTGCGATCGAACGGGATATGGCTGCCGGTCACCATGATGGCCGGTATGCCTTGCGCCAAGGCATACAAGGCCAGCGCCGGAGTGGGCAGCATCCCGCAAAAATCCACCTCGCAACCGGCTTGGCGGATACCGGCCGCGCAAGCGCGGACGATGGCCGGGCTGGACGGGCGCAAGTCCATGCCCAAGGCGACTCTTTGCCCCGGTTTAGCAAGGCCCAGACCGTGCAAAAACGCCAGGCTGTAAGCGGCGCAGACTTGATCGGTCATTTGGCTGACCAGCCCGCGCGCGCCGCTGGTGCCGAATGCCACGCCGCTCTCGGCCATCATGTGTTGGATATTGATTTTTGTCATGGAGAATTGGTTTGCAAAGTTATATGAATAAAAAGGCTGTTCACTTTTAATGATTTTCGTCACTACTCAGCACGGCGAAAAGCATAGATTTTTTCGCCTTGTGCCTTGCGTACTGACGCCAATACCGCCTGCTGCAATGATGATCTCGGTATCGTTACCAGGAGCTTCCGGCAGTCCAGACGCTTGGGAACCTCGAAAAACCTGTTCCGTTCATGCTTCGACAAGCTCAACACGAACGGAACAGGTTGGTTTTCTTAGAACCGTTCGTATTGAGCTTGTCGAAATGCGAGGTTTTTCGAGGTTCCTTCTAACCTGTATGCCGGAGAAATAATTTATCCTCACACTAAATTCTACTCAACAGCCTGTATAGGCGTATAATTTAACTACATTCTCCAGATAACTGTAACCTTTTTCAAAAGATTCCGCGTATGTCCATTAGCCTTAGAAAAATCACTCATCAAGTTTTAGTCGGCGATGTTAAAGTCGGCGGCGGCGCACCTATCGTTGTTCAGTCGATGACCAATACCGATACCGCCAACGTTACGGCGACCGTTAACCAAATCATCGAACTGGCCGCCGCCGGTTCCGAGCTGGTCCGCATCACGGTCAATTCCGAGGAAGCGGCTGCGGCCGTTGCCGAAATCCGCAACCAGCTGGACAAAAAAGGCAACTCAACCCCGATCGTCGGCGACTTCCATTTTAACGGCCATAAACTGCTGGAAAAATATCCCGACTGCGCCCGCGCTTTGGACAAATACCGGATCAATCCGGGCAACGTAGGCCGCGGCAAGAGCCGTGACCCGCAATTTCAGCAAATGATCGAGTTTGCCTGCCAATACGACAAACCGGTGCGTATCGGCGTCAACGGCGGCAGCTTGGATCAAGCCGTGCTGACCCGTTTGCTGGATGAAAACAGAAGCCTGCAAACACCCGAACCTTTGGCCGCGGTCACCCGTAAAGCGATCGTCTTATCCGCGCTTGAAAGCGCCGCCAAGGCCGAAGAACTGGGCCTTGGCAAAAACAAAATCATCCTGTCCTGCAAGATCAGCAATGTGCAGGAACTGATCAATATCTACCAGGATCTTTCCAGCCGCTGCGATTATGCGCTGCATTTGGGATTGACCGAAGCGGGCATGGGCTCCAAAGGCATCGTCTCTTCGGCCGCCGCTTTATCGGTATTGATGCAGCAAGGCATCGGCGACACCATCCGCATTTCGCTGACGCCGGAACCCGGCGCATCCAGAACCCAGGAAGTCATCGTCGGCCAGGAAATCCTGCAAACCATGGGCTTTCGGTCGTTCACCCCGATGGTTATCTCCTGCCCCGGTTGCGGCCGCACCACCAGCGATTATTTCCAGAAACTGGCAATGGACATCCAAAGCTATCTGCGCGATCAAATGCCGGTATGGCGCACTCAATATCCGGGCGTTGAGACCATGGAAGTGGCGGTCATGGGTTGCGTGGTCAACGGTCCGGGCGAAAGCAAAAACGCCAATATCGGCATCAGCCTGCCCGGCACCGGCGAATCCCCGGTAGCGCCGGTTTATGAAGACGGCGAAAAAACGGTTACGCTGAAAGGCGACCGGATTGCTGAAGAGTTTCAGGAAATCGTGCAACGCTATATTGAAACGCACTACGCGCCGTAGTTGCCGTCAATGAGGCTGCGTTAAATTATCGTCCCCCGATAAGGAGTCAATATGACTAATCCAGCATTTGTATTGCCCGATCCAATAGTCACGCCCGAAGCGTATCTATTGCTGGAAAACGATAATAATACCGAGACCCGGCATGAGTATGTTAATGGGCTTGTTTATGCCATGACCGGGACCAGTCGCGACCATAACCGTATTAGCGGGCGACTGTATGTGCGCCTGTCACAGCATTTGCAAGGCACCCGTTGCGAGCCGTTTCAATCCGACATGAAAGTGAGGATTCAGCGCGGCAGCGACGTGCGTTTTTACTACCCGGATGTGCAAGTCGCCTGCGAGGAAGAAACCGACCGTTATTACAACGAACAACCTTGTTTGATTGTGGAAGTGCTGTCCGATTCCACTCAGCGAACCGATCGCACCGAAAAGCTCATGGCTTATCAAACGATTGATCGTTTACAAGAGTATGTCCTACTGTCTCAAGACTCGCCCTATCTGGAAATCTACCGCCGCCGAAGCGATTGGCAGCGTGAAAGTTTCTCCGAAAAACAGACCGTTACCTTGGAGTCAATTGATTTGACGTTGGTAGTGGAAGAGCTTTATCTATAAAACTCGTAGTTTGGGTTACAACTGTATGGATACAGTTACCGAGGCGTGTCTTTTTACGCCGTAACCCAACGCATTCCCGCAGCAAAGTTATTGCCCTAACATTTTCACCTGTTTTTTCTTGCAATCGCCGACAAAAAATCCACATAACATAGCGCAATAGCTTCGGTTTGATGCATTTTTGATTCCTAATGAAGTATGGTAACTTACCTGCGCCGTTGGCTATGCCCCGTTGGGAGTCTTAGCTGATGCGGCATTCGGCTATAACAACCTGAATAATAAATAGCCGGCTTAATTATAAAACTATGAGGAAGAAAAAATGCCAAAGAAAACAACAAGAAAACTACTCCCCAAAAAACTGGCGGGCGTGGCGATTATCGGAGCAATGGCCGCACCGGCCGCTGTTTTAGCCGGAGGAGCCCCATTACAGTTGCCGCAGTCGGTTAGCTCCGACCAACAAACTAAATCCTTGAAGGTTGAGCTGGACGTTAAATCCGAAGCCTATACCCTGCCCGGCCCCTCGCCGACACCGAATGGCTCGACCCAAAGCAACCCGGTAGTCAAGGCGCGCGGCATTAAACTGACCGACAGCAAACCCCAAGCATCTCAAGCCAACGGATTACTGGTCGGCCCCACGTTGCGCATCCGCCCCGGCGATAAAGTGAATGTTAAGCTGATAAACAGCCTCGGCTACAGCGAATCGGAAGGCGACGGCAGCCATAGCATGACCAATCCGCACGGCTTCGATGTGATCAATTTGCATACGCACGGTTTGCATGTATCCCCCAACAGTCCGAGCGACAATGTGTTGCTCAGCATTTACCCGCAGGGAACCCCGGACTACGTCCTTCAGGATTGCAGCAATGAAAGCGGCCAAGCAAATTGCGTCATCGGCCAGTACCCCTATTCATATAACATTCCGTCCAATCACCCCTCCGGTACTTATTGGTACCACGCCCACAAGCACGGCGCGGTATCGATGCACTTGGCCGACGGCTTTGCCGGGGCGTTGATCATGGAAGACCCTGAACACGGATTGGAAAGTTTACCGGCGGTAAAGAAGGCCCAAGAGCAGATCCTGATGCTCCAGGAAGTCCAATACAATGGAGACCACAAAGGCGATTCCACCGATCCTTATCAAATTACCTGCATGAGCGTTTACGGCAATAATACAGGCTGCGCTTTCGGCGGCCAGAGTTTGCCAACCCCAAAAGTCATCAACAACGCCATATCGGTCAACGGGCAATTCCAGCCGTCCATTTCCATGCGGACCGATGAAGTCCAGCTTTGGCGAGTCATCAACGGCACCATCGGCAATGTCGTACCGATGTGTTTGCTGCCTTTGAACGGCACGACCGCGCCGTCGCCCACGTCCTATGTGCTGGCGACCGATGGCGTACCTTTGCAACGTCCTACCGCAAGCACTACCGACTTGCCGGTCATCATGGGCCTCACGCCGGCGACTACTCCGATTAATGGCGATGATGTACTGAACAACGAATTGCTGTTTTTGGCCGCCGGACAACGGCTGGACATGATGGTCCAGGCACCCGCCAACGCGGGCACTTATGGTTTGTACGATTCCACCGTTGCAGGCACGAAACTTCCAATCGGGCAATTATGCCAAGCCTCGGCATACGCCAATGCAACGCCGATTCTCACCGTATCGGTCACCGATTCCAAAAGCGATATAGCCTATAACACGGCCATTCCGACCCAGGCGGAACTTAACAAACTCAATGCACCGAAGACCATCACCGCCGAGCAAAGCCCGCAGCTGCCGACCCAGGGCGTGGTATACGGCTTTACCACCAATACTTATGCGGACAAGGACGGCGGCGCGTCAGTGGTCAACGGCAGGGTGTTCAATCCCGTCCGCAGCCAGCGCGATCTCGTCTTGAATCAAGTGGACAAATGGGCCGTGCAAAGCGCTGTCGATACCCATATGTTTCATATTCACATCAACTCGTTCCAGTTGGTATCGCGAGGCCAGTTGAAATATCCGTTCCCGGTCTGGCGCGATACCCTACTGGTCAATTGCGCCGGCGTCGCCGAAAGCGGCGGCTGTTCATTCCCCGGCGGGTTGACAGGAGGCAATCCGTCAGGCAATTACGGCGAAGTCGTGCAGTTTGTACAACAACCCCTGGACTACACCGGTGCGCTGGTTGAGCATTGCCATAATGTCAACCACGAGGATAACGGCATGATGGAATTGGTGGAGATATTACCTCCTGCCCACGGCAAGAAAGCTAAGTCCGGTAAGCCGCATAAAGGCCACAGCCACTAGCCTTATAGCCCGTAGATGCCAAGGCATTAAATTTTAATCCTGTAGGGCGCAATAGGCGTTAGCCGTATTGCGCCCCTTTCAAAACTCAACATGCCTAGCCTTACCAATCGCCATGCCTGCCGTGCTCTTCAATGAATTTGCTTATCCCTGTCGATTCGCCGTGTATTTCAAAAGAAAATATTTCAGGCTGCCCGGATTTTGATTCAAACCCTTCAACCTCAACTTCAAATTCTGTAGCTTCCTGTATTAAATTGTCATCCTCATCATACTCGGCGTTAATCCCATAACAATCACCGTAAACGCCAAAAATAAGGTTGTCATAAACAGCCAAATAACGTTCATCATCTGACGGATAATCCTTATCGGGCGTCCATGCGGCAAATGGCGTTGGATGCAACTCTGCGAATTTTTTTGCTATCTGTATTTTTTGACTGTTACTGATCATTTCTATTTATGGTGGACTGTTGTGGATTGACTGGCGTCATTTATTGCCTTTAAGCGGCGAAGTACAACCCTAGGTTTGCACTCCGAACTTTTAACAGTTTAACACCCAATGGAGGTTAGGAGGCCGCGCGTTGACGAAGGGGCAGGAACAATCGATAAAAATCAACCCAACTTTGCAGCTTTCATCGCCGCAAGCGCCTTTCTTTCGGCCGCACGCCAAAATAATACACCGCCAAAAACATCACGCCGATACTGAAAAACACCTTGGCAAACGGCCTGAAACTGTCGTTGAAAAAGAACTCTCCTATCATCCAAACCGCATTGCCGCATATCCAGCTGCTGACGGCCAAATTATGAAACAGGTTTGCGGCGTTTTTTCGCCCCAGCCAGGTGATGTGAAAAGCCGCCGCAACTGTCGGCATGATCATGAAAACGCCTTCAAGCCGCCATTCCATCAACCAACAGGTATCTTTCAAAAGCCACAGCATAATGTGAAAATTTTCATATTCGCGAAGTTTTGTCTCACTCATCCGATAGCCTTATTCAGTCCAATTTTTCGCTCTTTGCACGGCTTTAAGCCAATAGTGTTTTAACGATTTAACGTCCTGCGGCGGCATTTGCGGGTGAAACGCCCGGTCTGTCCGCCATTTCCGGTTAAGCTCGTCGACAGTCCATAATCCGATGGCGATGCCGGCCAGATACGCCGCGCCCAAGGCCGTGGTTTCAAGATTCGCAGGCCGGACGACTTCAACAGACGATATGTCGGCCTGGAATTGCGTCAGCCTATTGTTGACCGCCGCGCCGCCATCGATTCTCAACTGGGTAATCGGACTGCCGCTTTCGGCAGAAAGCAGCTGCAATACCTCATCGACCTGAAAACAAATACTCTCCAGCGCCGCACGGGCAAGGTGCGCCGAGCTTGTGCCGCGCGTAATGCCGAAGATCGCACCGCGCGCATGCGGGTCCCAGTGCGGCGCGCCAAGGCCGGTGAGTGCAGGCACGAAATACACCCCGCCATTGTCGTCTACGCTACCGGCAAGCCGTTCGCTATCCGCGGCATTCGGGAACAACTGCAAGCCGTCGCGCAGCCATTGAATGACCGCGCCGCCGACAAACACGCCGCCTTCAAGCGCATAATGGATTTGATCGCCGATTTGCCATGCAATCGTGGTTAACAGGCCATGACTCGATGCGACTCTTTGCAACCCGGTATTCATCATCAAAAACGAGCCGGTGCCGTAAGTGCATTTAGCCATACCCGCGTTGATGCACAGCTGGCCGAACAACCCCGCCTGCTGGTCCCCGGCAATCGCGGCGATAGGAATCCCCGCCCCTATTTCCTGGTTGCGCGTTTGCCCATAAACCTCGCTGGACGATTTGGCGGTCGGCAGCAACGATGCGGGTATGCCGAACAGCGCCAGCAATTCATCGTCCCACTGCATCGTATCGATGTTGAACAATAAGGTTCGGGCGGCATTGGACACATCGGTGATATGCAGCTCGCCGTCGGTCAGCTTCCAGACCAGCCATGAATCTATCGTCCCGAACGCCAATTCCCCGCGTTCGGCTTGCGCTCGCGCGCCCTCGACATGATCCAGCAACCAGCGGATTTTGGTCGCCGAAAAATAAGCATCAAGCAGCAGGCCGGTTTTAGCCTTAACCATCGCTTCCGCTCCGACCTGTTTTAGCCCGATACAGTCATCAGCCGTGCGCCTGTCCTGCCATACGATCGCGTTGTAAATCGGCTTGCCGGTTCGGCGCTCCCAGATGACCGTAGTCTCGCGCTGATTGGTGATGCCGATTCCGGCAATATCGGCCGGGGCCAGTTGCGCGTCCCGCAGCACTTGCCGAAAAACCTCGGATTGCGACGCCCATATTTCTTCGGCGTCGTGCTCGACCCAACCGGGCTGCGGAAAATGTTGCGTGAACGTCTGCTGCGCCATCGCAACGGGATTAGCCTGCCGGTCATAAAGAACGCAACGCGAACTGCTGGTGCCCTGGTCTATCGCTAAAATATAGCTCATCGTTTTCACCTTGATGGAGACGGAATTCCGCAGCCGCACTTACCGCATCTTCGAGTCCAGCGTGATCATTTCGCCATCCACAACAAAGCGGCCATAGCCGTGATGATGAATGGTTTTCGGATTAATTTGCGCCGGATCGATCCAGGCTTTAACCACCTCAAGCACGAACAGATTGTATTTGTTCACCAGATCGGTATCGGTCACTTTGCATTCGAGATTGGCGAAACATTCAGCGATCAACGGCGCCGCCACCCGCTGAGCCGGCAGCGGCGTCAACGCAAATGCATCAAACTTGTCAATTTTACTGCCCGAGGAATTGCCGACCTGAACGACAAGGGTCGCCAACTCTACCGCCGGCACCGCAATCACGCATTCCCCGGTTGCCCGCAACGCCGCAAAACTGTAATCGTTGCCGCTGACCACGCAGGCAACCAGCGGCGGCTCAAACTCCACCATCATATGCCAGGACATGGTCATCACGTTGGCCCGCCCCTTGTCGGCAGTGGTCAGCAAAACGACCGGCCCCGGCTCCAGCAATTGATAGACTTTCGACAACGGAAGCTCTTGCATAATCACTCCTGCTTTTAGGTTAAATGTCTTTCTTTCATAATAACTGAGCCGGAAAAGTTTACCCTAAAGATATTTGTCGGCGTTCTTACTCCAACCAAACCTTGTACGTTTTTCCGCCATCGTCGAAAACAAACAGCTGCCGTGGAATAATGCCGTTGGCGCGGATAGAATCGGCCAACTGTTTGAGGTCGATTTTTCCCGAAGCGTTGATGCGCTCCAATACGTCCTCGGGGATCAGATGCTCCAAATCCAGCACCGCTTCGGCGGGCATAGCCACCGAAACGCGCTGCTCACCGTCTTCGGTAACGCGCACGCAAAGTTTGGTTGCCTGTTGGTCAAAGCCCAGCGCCGTAGTTGTCGGCAGCTCAACAGCAGGCAGTTGATAAGCCATTGCCTGCGCAATCAAGTCCCTGCCTACCGCTTGTTGCAGCAGCGGCCACCAGACCAGGTTGACATCCAGCTGTTGTAATTGCTGGATTAGGCCCTGAAAGGCGCGCATCAGCAGGAACAAGTCCGAAGGCCCGGCCGACCTGAACCACCAGCGGTAATCGCCGAGCAGATCGTTAACTCCCTGCCCTAGCTGCCATTGCTCGGGATTAAACGGATGGTTTAATAAAAAAGGCCGGAATAAAATCTGACATAAGGCAGGCAGAGAACCGCCGATATAGCTGAGTTTTTTACTGTCGAAACCCAGCGCCGCAAAGCAGTCCAGCGGTTTGGTCGGGTTGCGTTCGCGGCAACCGACGATCAACTTAAGCAGCGCCAGCCTGCGTTGTTCGACGATGGTAATCGTGCAGCCGTAATCCAGCAATGTGACTAACGCTTGACCGTTTGGGTCATGACTGTAAAAAACATTGCCCGGATGCGGATCGCCATGCACTTCGCCTGCAACAAACAGGCTTTTAAACAGCGTGGTCACCAGCGTTTGGCCGATAGCAAGACGGTCCCGTTCCGGCCATTTAGCCGCCTTGTCGATCAAAACGCCTTCCGCCCTGCTTTGCACCAGAACGCGTTCACGGCATAAATCCATATACACCGTGGGAACCTGCAATCCCGGCACTTGTACAGCCCGGCCGAAATAATCCTGCCTTTGGGCTTCCGAGCGGTAATCAAGCTCGCGCTGCATGTTGTCGCGCAGGCTTCTTTTATAAGCGTCAAGATCGAAACCCCAGCGGTTGACCGGCCCCACGCCGGGCATCAAGCCGACCAGGCGCAGTTCGGCATCGACCGCATCGCTAATATCGGGATAGCGGATTTTGACCGCCACCTTGTCTCCGTTTTTAAGTTCGGCAAGATGCACTTGCCCTAATGAAGCCGCAGCGATAGCCGGGGCGATCGAGCGGAAAACGCTTTTGACTTTTTGCCCTAGCTCTTTTTCAAGCAGCGGGATCATGGCTTTTAGCGGTAAAGGCTCTATGCCTTCGACGAGCTCCTGAAAGGGCGTCGCGCCATCGGTACCGGCAAACAACTGGCCGACTTTCATGGTGATCCCGCGCGCATCGGCAAACAACCCGGCCAGCGCGCGTTTGGCGAGCAGGCGTTCAGTCTCGTTCTGGGTGCGTTGCAGTTTTTTGGCCGCCAGCCCGATGCGGAAAAAATGCAGGGCGCGTTTTGCTGTGTTGAGGATAGTCACATTAGTTGGTTTTTGCGGTTTTTATAATGTAGGCTTGTAAATATGTAGATCGGGAAACAGCTTTTCGTTGCCCGACATTTCATAGTCGGTGGTTGAATGGACGGGAGCAAAGTCGAAATCGGCAACGGTGCTTAACCACTAAAATGTCGGGCATAAAAAGAGCAGCCCGACATACGCAATTAAGCAGCCCGGCTAGGCAAAGGCAATTGAAATCTTCCGGCCATGACACCGGCGACTGTTAAGTCTTCATCCAGCTCCTCCCATCTTAAGGCATAGCCGTCGACTTCAATCTGAACTTGCTGAAGCTGGTTTTCAGAGGCTTGGCTGAGAATCCGATAACGATCGGCGGGAAAACCGATAATACGTCCATCGGTTAATTCCAGATAAATCATTCTTTTTTCAGCCCAAGCCTTAATAGCAACAGGCTCTATTTCAATGTCCGTGGTATTCATAATATTTTTCAATTAAGGTTTGTTGATGTTCAAAAACAAGTCGTTCGATTTCTCGTAAATCAGGAGGAGATACGCCTCGATTACGAGCCAAAGCCACAGGATCTAGCCAAAACTTGCATTCATTACCCGCATTACGCACATGAATATGGGGCGGCTCAGAGCCTTCATCAGAGTAAAAATGAAAGCGTAAACTGCCAATTCTTAAAATTGTTGGCATAAGCTTGACAACAGCGCTGATTTAAGTATTTGATTCTGGAAAAGTATAAGGCTAAATTCATGCTTTTAAAATAAACTCTACAGAAAATGGCCTACAGCCAATCCGGGGTTGGCTGCTTTCATAGTCTCTGGAGCTTGGGAATACTGTTTTCTTCGTGTCTTTCCCGGTGAAATTTTTTTAGTTATTGCGTAACATCAATTACTCCACTAACTCCCCCAAAACACAACTCTCATCAACTGCGGTTATCACGCAGTTAAGCGTCCGGTTCTCTACCGACACATCGTTGCCGATCACGCAGCCGACCTTAAGGTAATTCGGCGTATAACCGAACACCCGTTGTTTGTTATCGGCCAACGCTTCGCTGTAGCCTTCCCATAATACCGGGAATTCATTGCCTACATTATCCGTGAAAAACTTCAGTTTCATTTCATCAGCCAACTCATGCAGCTGCCTGCTGCGCTGTTTTTTGATTTCATTGTTCAACTGATCCGGCAGGCTTGCGGCTTTGGTTCCTGCGCGGCTGGAATAGGTGAAGATATGAATATGGCCGAAGCCGATCTGCTTGATGAAGTTGAAGCTGTCCTGCCATTCCTGCTCGGTCTCGCCGGGAAAGCCAACGATAATATCGGTAGTGATATTAAAGTGCGGGATTTGCGCGCGCAATTGCTTGACGATGGCGGCGAATTCCTCGGTTTTGCAGCGTCTCGCCATACGGCGCAATACGGTGTCCGAGCCGCTTTGCAGGGGCAGATGCAAATGCGGCATCAGGCGCGGATTATCGAACAGCTCGAAAAAATCGTCCGGCAATTCCCACGGTTCCAGTGAGCCTAATCTGAGCCTCGGAATGTCGGTTTCGGCCAGGATGGCTTTGATTAGATCGGACAGGTTGTTGCCCAGATCGCTGCCGTAGCCGCCCAAATGCACGCCGGTCAAAATGACTTCGGTGATGCCTTGTTGGTGCAGCGCATTGATTTCGTCGATGACCGACTGTACGGGACGGCTGCGCTCGATGCCGCGCGCGACGGTCACGATGCAGAATGTGCAGCGGTAGCGGCAGCCGTCCTGCACTTTGACGAAAGCGCGCTGCCTGCCGCGGGTGAACAGCGATATTTCCCCCGGTTCGGTGGACAGGACGGGCATGCTGTCCATGTTCAGTTCGGCCAGGGTTTTTTCTACCAGTTGATCCTTATCCTTGTTGCTGACGATCAAGTCGACGCCCAGTAAAGACGCGGCCTCATCTTCATTCAAGGTCGCGTAACAGCCGCTGACGACCAGCTTGGCTTGCGGGTTATCCCGGTGTATGCGGCGTATCAGTTGGCGCGATTTTCTGGCCGCATCCTGGGTCACCGCGCAGGAATTAATCACAATCAGATTGGCGGCTTCGGCCTGTCTGGTAATTTGATGGCCGGATTTTTGAAAAGCCTGCGCCCAGGTTTCCAGTTCGGCTTCGTTAAGGCGGCAGCCGAGTGTTTTAAGGTGAACTTTCATTGAGCAATAATGATAAAAATTAGAATACAGATGGCGAGGATCAAACCGAGCTTTTTCATAAAAATTTTATAGGCGCAAGGCGAAAGACAAAGGGCGAAGGATGGTTCATTAGCCTTTAGCCTTTAGCCAAAAAACCAGTAGGCGACAAATATGGACGCAACAATGCCCGCAAAGTCGGCTATTATCCCACAGGCGGCGGCATGGCGAATATGTTTGATGCCGACCGAACCGAAGTAAATCGCCAGCACATAAAAAGTGGTTTCGGTACTGCCCTGCACGATGGCCGACAGACGTCCGGCAAACGAATCCGCACCCAGAGTCTTCATGGTATCGATCATCATCGCCCTGGCTCCGCTGCCGCTGAACGGCTTGATTAATGCGGTGGGCAGCGCATCGACAAAACGGTCGTCGAGCATGAAGTAATGCACTGCGGCTCGCGCCAGATCGGCCAGCAAATCCAACGCGCCGCTGGCCCTGAACACACCGATCGCAACCAGCATCGCGACCAAATAAGGGATGATGCCGACAGCGGTCTGAAAACCTTCTTTGGCACCCTCTATGAATGCGTCGTAGGCGTTAATCTCCTTGTTGATAGCGCCGAGAATAAAAGTAATGACCAGCGAGAACAGGATGAAGTTGCTGATAAGCGCGGATTGTTCCAGCATTTGCTGTTGCGGCAGGCGTGAAAAATACGCCAGCAGGCCGCCGACCACCACCGTAAAGCCGCCCAGGTAAGCCATGATCACTTTATCCAGCAGGTTGATTTTTTGCACGAAGGCGACCGCAAGTAATCCCGCCAAGGTGGACATATACGTGGCTATCAGGATCGGGATGAATACGTCGGTCGGATTGGCCGCCCCCAACTGGGCGCGGTAGGTGAAAATCGTGACCGGAAAAAGCGTAACGCTTGAGGTGTTGATGACCAGAAACAGGATTTGCGCATTGCTGGCGGTTTCGGGATTAGGGTTGAGGGTTTGAAGTTCCTGCATCGCCTTGATGCCCAACGGCGTTGCGGCATTATCCAGTCCCAGCGCATTGGCGGAAATATTCATCACGATAGCGCCCAAAGCGGGATGGCCTTTGGGCACATCGGGCATTAGCCGGCTGAATAACGGCGTCAGGCCTTCGGTTAATAACTGGATAAAACCGCTCTTTTCGCCGATGCGCATGATCCCCAGCCATAAAGTCAGCACGCCGGTCAGGCCCAAGGCTATTTCAAAAGCGGATTTCGATAACGCAAACATGGCTTCCATGATTTGCGCAAAAACCTGCTGGTCGCCCAGGAGAACCAGTTTGAACAGCGCGGTGCAAAAAGCGATGAGGAAAAAGCTTATCCAGATGATGTTTAACACGATGGTCGAATAAGTTAAGTATGCGGAATAATTAAGGAATGTTTACCACAAGCACGAAGGATGCGAAGTTTTATAGTTGCGCTGACTCACCAAACTCCCGGTTCGGAATCTCAAAAAACGGGAAACATCACCACGTTAGCCACTTCATGTGCGTCCTTCCAGAACACACAACAAGCCGCGCAGCACCAAATCCTTATCAACGATAGAGGGAGCAACGTTAAGCTGTCCGGCGATAAGTTCGGCATCGCCGCCAGTCAGAATCAGTTGCAAATTTGCGGGCTGTTTTGACATGACATGCTCGATCAATCCAACGGCAGCGGCCAAGGTACCGCTGTAGATTGCGGCCTCGGTGGAATTGGCCGGTTCGAATAGATAATTCGTATCGTCAAATTTCAGCGCCGCGGTTCCCTGAACCAGGGCGTTTTTCATCAACGTCAGGCCGGGGCTGATCATGCCGCCTTGATGCCTGCCTTCCGCATTGATTAAATCCACGGTAATAGCGGTTCCACAGTCGACTATACAGGCCGGACAGTGATATTTCTGCCAAACCGCAACCAAAGACAACCAGCGGTCGACGCCAAGCTTTTCGGGTTGTTGGTAAGCGTTAATCACGCCGAACGCCTGCGCTTGAGATTTCACCAGGATAACATCTATATCCAGCCAAAGATCACGCGCTACCGATTGAACCAGTTCGAGCAAATGGCCTGCACCGACGCAGGAAACTGCAATCCGCCGGGGACGGTAAATGCCTTTCCAGAGTTTAATAAGCGCCTGCCGATCGACCCGGTCATTAGCCAAAGGCGGGCCCGCCATGATTTGACCGGCCATTGTCATCGCCCACTTTAGCCGAGAATTGCCCATGTCGATCAACAAATTCATTGCAACGCCGAACCGCTAAAACTGACTTCGCCGGAAGCAAACGTCTGTACGCTGCCATCGGGGCGCTCGATCAATAACATGCCGTTATCGTCGATACCCTGCACGATGCCTTCAAATTGTTGCTGTCCGATAAACAAGGTAGCGGGTTTGCCGGTTAGGCAATCATAGCTGCGCCATTCATCGAGATGGGCTTGAATGCCGACACCTTCATATTCTGCAATAACCGGCAGCAGATGGTTCAACAAGGTGCCTGCCAATTTATTCCTGAACAGCCGGGTTTGTCCGGTGATCTTGCTAAGATCGGTCCAGGCTTGAGTAATACTTTGGGCCTCCATTTCAGGTACAAACAAATTTAAGCCCAGACCGATAACCGCGCTGCACGGGCCGCCAGTCTCACCCGAGACCTCAACCAGAATACCGCCCAGTTTTTTGCCCTGGCTGTAAATGTCATTAGGCCATTTAAGGCCAATGTCATCTATTTGATGCTGTTTTAACGCCCTGATCACCGCCACGCCGATAGCCAGGCTTAAACCTGAAATAGCGGCAGGCCCTTGTTGAAAGCGCCAGAGTATCGACAGGTAGATATTGCTGCCGTAAGGCGAAACCCATTGCCTCCCACGCCTGCCTTTGCCTGCCGTTTGGTGCTCGGCAAAGCACACGGCCCCTGAAAGGGCATTATGTTGCGAGCGCTCCACTAAATAACGGTTGGTGGAATCGATTTGATCGTGAATTTCGAGCGATGAAATTAATGCGCCGGCCCGGTCGTCAACAGCTTCATTGATTTCCGACGCCGCCAACAACTCCAGCGCGTTGTCCAAACGGTAACCTTTACCGCTGACCGCCGAGTGTTGCAAGCCAAAATCGCTTAAGCCGCTCAGCTGTTTCCAGACTGCCGAACGGCTGATTCCAAGTTCGGCCGCCAATTCAGTGCCGGAATGAAACTCGCCGTCAGCCAGCAAACTAAGGATTTTTTTTTGTTTATCTGAAATATTCACAAATCACTTAAGATTTATTGCCGGCCTGTTTTTTATCCCTGATCTGGTGCAATTGCTTTTTGACCACGTATTTAATCAGCATTTCCCTGTCCTCATCTTTCATATTGATGAAATTAACGCCAATAAAATGAGGATGCTGACTATCGTCTGATTCGCTTTTTCTGCAATAAACAACCCTGCCGTAGGTCACGATGACCGCCATGCTGGATACCAGCAGCATCTTGATTTCCAGGTAATCGCCTTCTTCGAGCCGTTCTTCGCAATTAAAAGCCATGCCCGTCGCACTGATGTTAACGTTGCAGGTCTCATTCTCCTTGAATTGAAAGCCCTGCATCATGACAGCCTGGGCAAGAAGCTCGATTTTTGTGTCAATTATCCTTAAGTAATCCGCCACATCCGGTTCGTTTTTTTCCAGCCTGTGCAGTAGCACTGCCGATTCCTGCGATACCGCGGCAAGCGCTGTAGACAATGAACAACTGTTCAAAACATTTTCCGAAAGATGATGCGGTTCGATCACCAATTTTTCATCTATTTTTTTGTAAAACAGATTAACTTCATCATCAATTCGGAAAAAACGTCTTCGATCTTCAGTTTGGGTCATATTGATCTTATCCATAATCTAAACCTCTAAAATTTCTATTGCCATGATTTAGGATCCATCTCAATACGGCTTTTCTCCGGTCCAAGTCTGGAAAAGGCTTGTTTTTTAATAACTTTGATATATCGCCGCCTCCTTTCCCGCAGTTTGTCTGATTATAATTCAAACAACAATAAACTTCATAAAAGTGGCGAAGCATTCCAATCGGACGGAGTGAGTACTAGGATGTGGATACGGTTACCGCAACGGGTATCTAGCGATGTATTTTTGAAGCCATCCGCAGCTATGGATTGCTCAAAATACACAGGAGGATATGTTTGAAACTTTAAGCCTTATTTAAAAAGGCCCTATGCGTAAGATGGCGGAGAGTGAGGGATTCGAACCCTCGATGCGCTTTTGGCACATACTCCCTTAGCAGGGGAGCGCCTTCGGCCTCTCGGCCAACTCTCCAAATACATGATTATCTCTTTAAGCTACAACCCTGTGCCAAAAGACATTTTAAGAGCTTGACTCTCAAAAAACAAACATAAATCCTTTTCTCTAAAACTACGGTACAAAAACTGAATTATTACTGTACCTAGTACTGTTGAGCACCTAGAGTGCTCATCGAAATCGCTGCTACGATTTTACTCTTCAGATCCGGTCAATCCTGTCGACCCGTTCTGTTCTTTCTTGATCCTTTCATAGATCTCTTCCCTGTGAACAGAAACTTCTTTTGGTGCGTTAACACCTATGCGAACCTGATTTCCTTTGACTCCAAGAACGGTGACAGTCACTTCATCACCAATCATCAAAGTCTCCCCTACCCGACGAGTCAAGATAAGCATGGCCACTCCCTATATATGTTAAAAACGAACTGTTCTTAAACAGCATCCAACCAAGACGGGCAATTATAGCAGCTTTTTCTTATAAATAAAGTCTAAGATTCAACTTCCTGATCTAATTTAAATGCGGCATGCAGCGCCCTGACTGCAAGCTCCAGATATTTTTCATCAACAACGACCGATATTTTAATCTCGGATGTTGAAATCATTCGAATATTAATACCTTCATCAGCCAATGCCTTAAACATCGTACTGGCAATGCCTGCGTGGGAACGCATGCCCACGCCGACTATCGATACTTTGACGATGCTGTCGTCGCCGGTGACATTCCTGGCTCCGAGCTCGGCACAGGTTTTATCCAGCAAGGTTTTCGCCCGCTGATAATCATTGCGATGCACCGTAAAGGTGAAATCAGTAGTCGCATCGTCGGCTATGTTCTGGATAATCATGTCGATTTCGATATTGGCATCGGCAATCGGCCCCAAAATTTTAAACGCAACACCCGGCAAATCAGGCACGCCGGTTATGGTTAATTTAGCTTCATCCCGATTAAACGCGATTCCTGAAATTAAAGCACTTTCCACTTGAGATTCCTCGTAGGTAATGAGCGTACCCTTACCTTCCTTAAATGATGATAATACGCGTAACGCAACGTTATATTTACCGGCAAATTCCACCGACCTGATCTGCAATACTTTCGAGCCCAGGCTTGCCATTTCCAGCATTTCCTCAAAAGTGATTTTATCCAGCCTGCGGGCTTTCGGCTCCACTCTGGGATCGGTAGTGTAAACACCGTCGACATCGGTATAAATATGACATTCGTCAGCTTTTAAGGCTGCCGCCAACGCCACAGCGGTGGTATCCGAGCCGCCGCGCCCCAGCGTGGTGATATTGCCGTGTTCGTCCACGCCCTGAAAACCGGCCACAACCACGACCTTGCCTTCGCTAAGATGATTTCGAATGCGTGCGTCATCTATCTTGCGTATCCGCGCTTTGGTATGACTGCTGTCGGTCAGGATTTTCACCTGGCTGCCGGTATAAGAGCAGGCATCGCAGCCCAACTCATGCAACGCCATACTTAACAGCGCAACAGTGACTTGCTCGCCGGTTGACAGCAGCACGTCCATTTCCCGCTCGTTAGGGTGTTGCTGCATGTCTTTTGCCAATGCAACCAGACGGTTAGTTTCACCGCTCATCGCGGAAACCACGACGACAATTTGATCGCCCGAATCGTGGGCTTGCTTAACCTTTTCGGCAACTGCTTTAATGCGCTCGACATTTCCTACTGAGGTGCCGCCGAATTTGTATACATATAATGCCATTTAATAAAACCTTCTTATGCGCCTAGTTGCGCCTTTATCCAGTCCGGAACCTGCGCTAATGCGTCAGCCAACCCGGACGGATCATTGCCGCCGGCCTGAGCCATATCGGGCCTGCCGCCGCCTTTTCCGCCGACTTTCGTGGCAACAAAATTCACCAAATCACCGGCTTTTATTTGAGCCATCCGGTCTTTAGTCACCCCGGCAATCAAGCTGACCTTGTCACCGTCGACGACCGCCAACACAATAGCGGCGCAGCCTAATTTATTTTTTAACTGATCGACCATGTCTTTCAGGGATTTGGGATCGACGCCTTCGAGCTTGACCGCCAATACTTTAATGCCGGCTACATCGACAGCCTGAGCCCCCAATTCGTTACCCGCAGAACTGGCAAGCTTCGCATTCAAGCGTTCCAGCTGCTTTTCCAACAGCCGGTTTTTCTCTATCAGCTGTTCGACTTTTTCCGGCGCTTTTTCCGGCGCGCTTTTGACCAACCCGGCAATGCTTGCTAGCGCATGGTCGCGACCGACTATAAAATCAAAGCAACCGCCGCCGGTTACCGCCTCGATACGCCTGACGCCAGCGGCCACGCCGGTTTCGTTAATGATCTTAAAGCAGCCTATATCACCTGCCCGCTCGACATGGGTACCGCCGCAAAGCTCGGTTGAAAATTCGCCGATTTTCAAAACCCGTACTTCGTCGCCGTATTTTTCGCCAAACAAGGCCATCGCCCCGGCTTTAACCGCGTCATCTTTTGCCATGACCTCTGCGCTAACGGGATTATTTGCCCGAATCTGCTCATTAACGATCCGTTCAACGGTGCTGATTTCAAAAGCCGTAACCGGCTCAAAATGAGAAAAGTCAAAGCGCAGCCGCTCAGGATTAACCAGCGAACCTTTCTGCGCGACATGATCGCCCAAAACCTGCCTTAATGCGGCATGCAGCAAATGCGTCGCCGAATGGTTTAGCTCGGTCGCCTTTCTGTCCGCCTCGCTGACTCGGGCATCGCACAACTGGCCGTTGGTCAGGGTTCCGCTAAGCAACTTACCTTTATGCAGGAACAGATTGCCGCCCTGTTTCTGGGTGTCGGTAACTTCAAATACCGCGCCATCGGCTTCGATTTTGCCGCAATCGCCGATCTGGCCGCCGGACTCGGCATAGAACGGCGTTTTGTCCAAAATAACAACGCCTTCTTCGCCATCCTGCAAACTGTCTACCGGTTGACCTTTTTTGAACAGCCCGATGATATGCACTTGGTCTTGAAGATGCTCGTAACCGGTAAATTCGGTTTCGACATCGAGCTTGATGTCCTGATCGTAATCAGCACCAAAACTGCTCGCAGACCGCGCCCTTTCACGCTGGGCTGTCATCGCCATTTCAAATCCGGCATGATCGACAGTCAACTGATGTTCACGGGCAAAATCGGCGGTCAAGTCAACGGGAAAACCATAGGTATCATAAAGCTGGAATACGGTATCGCCAGGAATAACCGAGCCTTCCATCTTGGCGACGCAAGCTTCCAGAATCTTCATGCCTTGTTCCAGAGTCTCGGCAAAACGTTCTTCTTCCTTTTTCAAGACGCGCTCAACCTGGGCCTGCGCGGCCTTAAGTTCAGGGTAAGCCTCGCCCATTTCCTCGGCCAACGGCGCTACCAACTTATAAAAGAACACATCGCGGATACCCAAACGATAGCCGTGCCGAATCGCGCGACGAATGATGCGGCGCACCACATAACCGCGCCCTTCGTTAGACGGCATCACGCCATCGGCGACCAGGAATGCGCAAGAGCGGATATGATCGGCGATCACCCGCAATGAGCTTTGCGTCAAATCGTTAGTACCGGCCAATTCGGCCGCCGCTTTCAACAGTTTTTGGAATAAATCGATTTCGTAATTGCTATGCACGCCCTGCATCACCGCCGCAATACGTTCCAGGCCCATGCCGGTATCGACCGAGGGTTTCGGCAGCGGCGTTAACGAGCCGTCAGCAGAACGGTCATATTGCATGAACACCAAGTTCCAGATTTCGATATAGCGGTCGCCGTCTTCATCCGGCGATCCAGGAGGGCCACCTGCAATGCCCGCGCCGTGATCGTAGAATATTTCGGTACAAGGCCCGCAAGGACCTACATCCCCCATCGACCAGAAATTATCCTTGGCGCCGATTCTGGAGAACCGGTTCCTATCGATGCCGACATCGTCCAGCCAGATTTTTTCCGCTTCCGAATCTTCATCAAAAACGGTGATCCATAATTTTTCCGCCGGGATTTCCAGTTCCTTGGTTAAAAAATCCCAGGCGAAATGGATCGCCTCTTTTTTAAAATAATCGCCGAAACTGAAATTACCCAGCATTTCAAAAAAAGTATGATGCCTTGCGGTATAGCCGACGTTTTCCAGGTCGTTATGCTTGCCGCCCGCCCGGACGCAACGCTGGCTGGTCGCAGCCCTGTTATAGTCGCGGTGATCCCGGCCTAAAAACACATCCTTGAACTGCACCATGCCAGCATTGGTGAACAATAAGGTCGGATCGTTGCCCGGAATCAGCGAGCTTGAAGGCTGCACGGAATGCCCCCGTTCGCGAAAGAATTCCAGAAAAGCGGTGCGCAACTGGGCGCTTGTCATCTTTTTCATAATAAATAAATGCTTTTAAAAAAATCGGGTTGCACTAAGCCCTCTCCAGCGGGAGAGGGTTGGGTGAGGGGAAATCAACACAGGAAAAAACTTATTTCCATCCTCCTCATCCCAGCCTTCTCGGCAACTGCTCCTGCGTTGCTCTACTACCTACATCCATGTAGGCATCCCTGAGGGAGAAGGGGCTTACACTCTTAAGTCAGCAGTATTGCGCGACGTTAAGCCTGTTCAAAACCTAGAAAAATCTAATATTCAACTGATCAAACAACGCATTGATCATTGCGCCGGAAAACCCGCGCTGCAATAGAAACCGGCTGCGTTTCGCCCACTCATTGCGATCCAGCGCAGTGTCATGGGTATATTTTTTGCTGTAAACCTGTTCCAGCAGCGCCATCCAACTGCCAGCTTCTTCCTGCACGATGCTTTCAAGATCGAACGCCGCTATACCGTGTTGTTTAAGTTCATGCCTTACGCGTATAGGCCCGTAGCCTTTCTGGATACGAAACCGGGCATAGCTTTCGGCGTATCTTAGATCGTCCTGCCAGCCTTGCCCGGCCAGTTCGTCAATGACAGGCTGCGCGTCATCCCTGTCAAAACCTCTTAGCGCCAATTTGTTCAGCAACTCCTGCTGACTGTGTTCCCTTCGAGCCAAAAGGCGCAGACAAACTTCCTGAATTTCCTTGGTAGCTTCGTTCACGACAGACTACAAATCATACATTTTTTACTTACACCAGGAAAAGCATTCACCACGAAGAGCACGAAGTTTTCATTTCTTCGTGTCCTTCGTGGTGAATAAAAAACTTATAATCACTTCACGTGCTAAATAAACCGGCTATTCGTCCTCGTCAACAACCGAAGGCACATCAATCAGAGGAGCGACTTTCTTGCCGAAAGCCTCGGCTCTTATTTTCGTTTCGATCTCTTTGGCTTTTTCAGGATGCTCTTTTAAGAAGGCCTTCACGTTATCCTTACCCTGGCCGATTTTCTCGTCGCCGTAACTGTACCAGGAGCCCGATTTCTGGATAAAACCGTAACTTACTCCCAAATCAACCAGCTCGCCCAGAAAGGAAATACCCTCCCCGTATAAAATCTCGAACTCGGCCTGTTTAAACGGCGGAGCGACTTTATTCTTGACGACTTTCACCCGGGTTTCATTACCGATAACTTCTTCGCCCTTTTTAATCGAGCCGATACGGCGAATATCCAGACGGACTGAAGCGTAAAACTTAAGCGCATTACCGCCGGTGGTGGTTTCAGGACTGCCGAACATGACGCCGATTTTCATCCGAATCTGGTTGATAAAAATAACCAGCGTATTGGAACGCTTGATGTTACCGGTCAACTTCCGCAAAGCCTGGGACATCAATCGCGCCTGCAAGCCCATATGGGAGTCGCCCATGTCGCCTTCAATCTCGGCCTTGGGCGTCAACGCCGCAACCGAATCGACCACGACCACATCGACCGCACCGGAACGCACCAGCATGTCGGTAATTTCCAGCGCCTGTTCGCCGGTATCCGGCTGGGACACCAGCAAGTCATCGACATTAACGCCGATTTTTTCCGCATAACTGGGATCTAAAGCGTGCTCGGCATCGACAAACGCCGCCGTGCCGCCGAGTTTTTGCATTTCGGCGATCACTTGCAGTGTCAACGTGGTTTTACCGGATGATTCAGGACCATAAATTTCAATGACGCGGCCGCGTGGCAAACCGCCGCAACCCAAAGCAATATCCAAGCCTAGAGAACCCGTAGAAACCACGTCGATGTCGCGCGAAGCCGCCACATCGCCCATGCGCATGACCGAGCCCTTGCCGAATTGCTTTTCAATCTGCATCAGCGCCGCGCCTAGCGCTTTCTTTTTGTTCTCATCCATTATGTAGTGCCCTTTACGCCCTGCGGCTATGTCGGTTAGAAAGAAATATCGCCAAAATCAAATTATTTATTATCACATACAGACAGGGCTTCGGATAGTGTTGATTTAGCTGAAAGGATTAAGCCCTGCTCTGAAGGTTGCGTATGCTGTTTAGGTCCGGCATTCCCGTATTTCAAATGGCGGTGAATCTCTACTTTACCAACTGTTACTCCATCACGCCATGCGGAAAGCAAGGGCTGTCACCTAGGCACGCTGCTATGCTGTTTTTTTTGCATCATCCACAGCCATGCGCGGAAAATTCGGATATTGCGTAAGACCATGAATCGCCTGAAATAAAGCCAACCTGCCCGGCTATTACTTTGCTAATCTTCCAGCGTGGTTAAAGCACCAACACTCTATTTTGGTTGATTTTATGAGCGCTAATTAGGTATAAAACAGATAATTAAATAGTTATAAAATAAAGCCCAATTGGGCTTTTCTGTTTTTCTGGAGTAGGCGTTGTTCGTTTGGTTTATAGATGCACTAGAGTCGCTTGTCGGTATTTTCGTATGGATGCTAAATTATCCCTACCAGCTTTTTGGCGGTCTTTTACTGTTGCTTTTACGTCCGTGGACTTGGTTAACCCCCCCACCTTCGCACGCGCCGGCCTATGTGAAAAATCTACCTCCAGAAGCTCCCCAGCCTGGGACTGTTGCACCAGAACCTGCCGCGCCTGAGCCGGAAGCGGCAACACCGCCCCCTCAAGAACCGCAAAGAATAAGCAATCCTTGTGTGTTATACGATAAGGACCCTATGTTTTGGCAACGTTTCTTTGCCGAGAAGTCGTTCGGCGGAGCCTTGTTTGACGTTGCCGCAAGCGTTACCGTTGAAAAGAGAACAGGCTATAAATTCTCGCATTTAGGCGAATGGGAAGAAGTCGACCACACTTTTTACTTTGAAAAAGAGACGAATAAAATCGCCCTTGACCCGTCGGTCAGATTTAGTTTTTCGATGTATTATCAACTCTATCTGACAAAGCCCTTTCCAGAGGATTGGTTGGTTGAGTGTGAAAAAACGCTGTTAAAAATACAAACAGACTGGGAACTTAACGAAGATAACCGTAACGATTCCGATCATCCGCCGGACAAAAAACCATCAACCGCCAAACAAAAACAAGAAAAATGCGCGGAATTAATGCAGCAAATCAGGACCCGCGTCATTTCGCGCGGTTGGCTGCATCTTTTGCCTATTTTCGAGGGATCAATCTATCAAAGGGCCTGGATGAGCAGTCTGCAAGGACTGGCTGTATTCGAGCAGCCCTGGGGAGCGAGTATTCGCTTCGGCACGCTGGAAAACGGGGAAGAATTGGAATACTCAGGAGACATGTCTATTTTGACAGTCGCCCATACCGGCTCAGGAAAAACCAAAAGCCTTATTTTACCGAACCTTGCCACCTACACTGGCGGAGTGATGTGTTTAGATGCGACCGGTGAGCGCTACGACCAAACAGTAAGCTATCGCGAAGCCATGGGGCAAAAAGTCTGGCGTTTCGATCCTTTCGGAGATGATAATGCTGCCGCCTTTAATCTACTTTCCGTTGTGCGCCGCACTCCTGTAGATATGTGGGGGGATGCTGAAAAATTAGCGGCTGTATTCGCGCCTACCGGCAAGGGTAGCCACGTTTTTTGGAACGACGCGGTTCAAGAACTGCTCGCAGTCCTTATCTGTCATTGTATTTTGGATGCCGAGAGCCATGAACGGGCGGCTACGCTAAAAGACTTGATTGACACCGTAAACTCCGACTTCAAAAAATTGGAACGGATTTTAAAGTCTTGCACCAAATCAGAGGAAATCTGGTCGTTAGATACACACGCCCGAAACGTGTTGGGCATTATCAATGGAAAAGGCTATTTTACTTCAGTTCCTCAATCGCTGAAAAACGCCCTCAAGGACTGGAACAACCCTCGTTTACTAGCCAATACAAGCCGTACAGACTGGACGCCTGACGAATTGCTGAACGGATCGGCTTCTGTTTTTTTTGCGACAACGCCCGACAAAATGACGACGGAGGGAGCGATTATGCGAGCATTCTTCGAGGCTCACATCCTCGCCCTTTTGGCGGAGCGCCCGGCAACAAAACCGGAAAGTCCGCTATTATGCGTCTTTGATGAACTTCTACAGCTTCCGCCGCTTAAGACGCTAGAACAGGCGATGTTGGCCGACCATGACTATGGGCTACGCTTTTGGCTGGTCGTTTCATCAACGGCCGCACTGCATAATCACTATGGGAAGGCGATTAACACCATCATGGAAACGTGCAAAATCAAGACATTTTCCAACGCCAAGGGACAAGCGGCGAAAGACTTATCCAACCAACTAGGCTATGTAAAACACCCTCTTATGACCGCAAAAAGGCCGCTTATTACCGCGCCAGAGCTGGCGAGCGCGGAGTTTGAAGCGTTTCATGTTGTCATTATCACAGGCGCACCGCCCGCCAAAGTCAAAAAACACTTTTTTGAAAAATTAAAGACGGAAACACACGACTGAAATTGACAGTCATATTAGGCCGGAAGACACGCCGATAGTCCTTACGCGCTCAAAAAAACAGCTTTGAGCCTCCCGATTAAGCATCACGAAGCGCGGTACAGTCGTTACTCATTGGTGTTTTAATCGAGCGGCGAATCGGGTTTGCCCAACCCTTCCCCATCGTAAAATCCCTCTTGTTCACAACGTTTCCATGTAAACGTTGGCATGGCAACCTATTTCAATAATCAATCGTTCACTGTATTCTATACCTTAACCGATCACCGTTCCCACGCACCGCAGGATGGGCATCGCAATACCATTCCGGCGGTTTCGATAAAGAGCCGCACCCTAAACTAAAAGTTGGAATCTATTAAATAATGACAAGCGAATCACCCCGAGCTTCCTGGAAAAGTTATCTTGAGTTATGCAAACCCAAAGTGGTTGCCCTGATCGTTTTTACGGCTATTGCAGGGATGTTATTGGCCGTTCCCGGAATGCCGCCGATCGGCCTGTTTATCTACAGCAGCGTGGGGATCGCGCTGGCCGCAGCTTCCGCCGCCGCGATCAACCATTATATCGACCGCGAAGCCGATGCGTTGATGGATCGCAACAAACACCGCCCCCTGCCTAAAGGCGAATTAAGCTCCGCCAACGTGATTATTTTTGCGTCGATACTGGGCGTTACCTCGATGGCGTTGCTGATATTCATGGTCAACGCCTTGACCGCATTGCTGACTTTCTTGTCGGCGCTGGGTTACGCGATTATCTATACCGTCTACCTGAAACGAATGACCCCGCAAAATATTGTCATTGCGGGCGCTTTCGGGGCCACGCCGCCGATGCTCGGCTGGTGCGCAATGACCGGCGAACTGCATCCTCACTCGCTGTTGTTGTTCCTAATTATTTTCGCCTGGACGCCGCCGCATTTCTGGCCGCTGTCTATCGCCAAGCGTAAAGAATTCGCCAAAGTCGGCATACCGATGTTACCTGTCACGCACGGCGTGGAACACACCCGTCTGCACATTCTGCTGTATTCGCTGCTGCTGTTCATTGTTACCCTGCTGCCCTACCTGACCGGCATGAGCGGCCTGATTTATTTGTCCGCCGTGGTGCCGTTGGGCCTCGGTTTTATTTATTTCGCCATCTTGATGATGCGCAGGAAAGACGACAAAACAGCGATGCGGACTTTCTTTTACTCCCTGATGTATCTGACCCTGCTGTTCATCGCATTGCTAATCGACCATTATTTTAAACTTACCTTCGCCGCGACTGCTCCCGGCAGTCTTGCGGCATACACACCATCCCTGGCAATCGCCGCGACTGTTCCAGACAGTCTTGCGGCATACACACCATCCCTGGCGATATGACATTCACTCATCACGAACAAACACCGCACCCCGAACATCCGTTCGCGGAAACCATCCGCATCCTGGGCAAGGGCAAAAAAGGCTCACGGCCGCTAACTCAGGATGAAGCCTACCGCGCGATGCACATGATCCTGACCGATCAGGTGCAGCCGATCCAGCTGGGCGCGTTCCTGATGCTGATGCGGGTCAAGGAAGAAACCCCGGAGGAATTGGCCGGCTTCGCGCAGGCGGCACGGGAATCGTTTGATATTGCCGACAATAGCGTAAAAGTCGATCTGGACTGGTCATCTTATGCCGGAAAACGCCGGCATTTGCCCTGGTTTTTGCTGTCGGCTTTGCTGCTGACCAAAAACGGCATCACCGTTTTCATGCACGGCGCCAGCGGCCATACCGCAGGCAGGCTGTACACCGAAAACATGCTGGGCTATTTAGGCCTTAAATGCGCAAGCTCTATTGAAGAAGCCAAACAGCAACTCGAACAGCAGCATTTCAGTTATTTATCGCTGGAGCATTTTTGCCCCAAGCTGCATGAGATTATCGAACTGCGGCCGATACTGGGCTTGCGCTCGCCGGTCCACACGCTGGTGCGCTTGCTGAATCCGTTTGATGCGCAATACAGCATTCAGGGAATTTTCCACCCCGGCTATCGTCCCGTGCATCAACAAGCGGCCGCCCTGTTAAAGCAACCGCACATGTCGGTACTAAAAGGCGAAGGCGGCGAAACCGAGCGTAATCCCGATATGGAATGCCTGGTGCAAAGCGTACACAACGGTGAACTATCCGACGAAAACTGGCCTGCATTATTTCCTCGCCGCCACGTCAAACCCGAGCTGCTTGAGCCGGAGCAACTGACGTTAATCTGGCAGGGGAAAGTGGAAGATGAGTTTGCGACTGCTTCTATCATCGGCACGGCGGCCGTTGCGCTTAAGTTGTTGGGTAAGGCTGAGACGCAGGAACAGGCGCAGCAACTGGCGATTGATTACTGGTTGGGACGGAATAAGCAAAAATATGCAGGCGTTTAATACCCAGCATATGATTTATCCGCGATAGGCAGAAAACGGCTAATTCTGAACATTCTCATGTCTGTACTACTAGCTATATAGTTAGCCTCTCGGTCAACCAGATCCGCCTACCCACTTAATTAATAAGGAGTGACATTGAAAATTTTATACGAGCAATTACTGGTTAATGAGCTACGCAAGCTAATGGATGCCTCAAAAGAACGTATATGGATTGCATCACCTTATATTGGCGGTATTTGTGCAATTTCTCGTATATTAGGGAATAGGTGGCAAACAGCCCCGGAAATAAGTATCAGACTTTTGACTGATGTATATGAATGTTCGCAAATTTCATTTGAAACACTTGAAGCCTTCTATAAATCAGGATCAATTCAAACACTTCGTGGACTTCATGCCAAGATATACATCATTGATGATTCTGCGATTATTACCTCCGCTAATCTAACTGAAGCTGCGTTTAGTAGAAGATACGAAATGGGCGTCCTTCTTCAAGGTCAAGAAGCAAAAGAAGCAATTGCACAGTTTGACTTATGGTGGAAGAAAAAGTCGACCTCTGTTTCGCTCAAGATGATAAAAAAGATTGAATCAAAGTGCGCACCTGAATCGACCGAGCCACGAGATGGAAGTGGTCTTGACACCTTATGGGATTTGCCCCCACAAAAGAAAGATAAGCTAACCTCATCTGGCCAAGGAAAGCTCCAAGATTTCGACTATTTTGTCGCATGTTATAAAGACCTATCTGATATTTATAGCAGTTACCAGAGAATATTACCAAGTATCCCAATCTTTCTTGAGATAGATGGATTGCTTGACTATCTTTTTCATGAGGATAGTCAGCCCTCAAATAAGTATGCTCGAACAGAAGGTAATACTATCTTGCCTCCTCGAACTATCAAAAATATTGAAGCTGAAATTTTTCGTTGTGCGAAAAAGTACAAAAAATGGGTAGATGCCGGAAAGGATATTTCATGGAGATGGGATAGGTCGCAGATAATCCAGAATAGCCTTAGTCCGAAAGCAGTTCTTCAGATAGATTGGAATGGTCTTCGGAAAATTGCAGATTGCCTTAATTGCATGAACTCCCGCCCAGGCAACAAAGAAGGGTTTCTCAATCCAGAAAACAATAATCTCGATAATATTAGACGCAACCTATACATGCTGTTGCATGGAGAGGACGATATAAAAATCAGAATGGTGAAATGCAAAAAGGCATTAAAGTATTTTGGTGATTCAAGTGTTCAGGAATTGGTGGGGTTTTATTCCCCTGAAAAGTATCCGCTAAGGAACGGGAATTCCAATGCTGGTTTACGATACTTCGGTTATGATGTTTCTATTTAACTTCCAAAGAAGCCAAGGGCGATCCTGCAGAAAGAAATAAGCGTAAATGGCGCGCGATGCGCCCCTCCTACTAGGCTTTTTATGAAAATAGAACTCGTCACCACCCTAAAACGTCAGGCCACTAAAATTCTTGCCGAACTTCATGAATCCAAAGAACCTGTTTTAATAACCGAGCATGGTCAACCGTCGGCCTACTTGGTAGATGTCAATGATTATGAGCTTATGCAAATTCGTATGCGTCTTCTTGAAGGTATAGCGAGGGGAGAAACGGCCATTTTGGAAAATCGCACCTATAGCCAATCGGAAGCAACAGAAAAAATGGGCAAATGGCTCAAATAATCTGGACCGAGCTGGCTTTATTAGACTTGAATGGAATTGCCGAATACATTGCACTTGATAAACCTGATGCGGCACGCCGCTTGGTTAAACAGGTATTTTCCAGTGTTGGCCGTCTTGAGCAGTCCTGTAGGCAGGAATAAGCTGGTTCGAGCGACATAGAGGAATAGCGTTTCCGGCAATACACCCCTCCTCGCCAAGCCGGAAACGCCACCTCGCGCTATGCTTGGGTGGTCTTATTCCGGCCTACGGAAGTAGGGCAAACAAAACATGCCGACATTTAAACCCATGCTATCAATACTGCTAACCTACTTACTGCTCCTGCTGATCGTTTTTCTATTCCAACGAAAAATGATCTATTTCTCCGATACCTATTCGATTGAAGACCAACAGCAATTAGCCGATCAATCCAACCTGAAACTCTGGTCGACAACGGATGATTACCGGGGACTAATCGCCAAAACAGCCAACACGACCAACAAGGGCACAGTTATCGTTTTTCACGGCAATGCGGGTTCGGCAACCGACCGGACTTATTACCCGGACGCATTGGAAAGACTGGGTTACCGGGTCATCCTGGCCGAATATCCGGGCTATGCGGCCAGAAGCGGCGCACCATCGGAACAAGCGTTGATTTCGGACGGCATCCAAACCGCAAAACAGGCGTTAGATGATTTTGGCGGCCCTATTTTTCTGTGGGGCGAATCGCTCGGAGGGGGCGTGGCCTCTGGCATTGTGCAGAGCGGGCAGGTTCCGGTTAAAGGTATTGTTCTGGTCACGCCGTTTAGCCGCATGGCCGATGTCGCCCAGCACCATTACTGGTTTTTCCTGGCAAAATGGCTGATCCGCGACAGATTCGACAACATTAAAAACCTGCAAGATTATGCGGGGAACACCGCAATAGTGCTGGCCGAACAAGATGAAATCATCCCCAATAAATACAGCCTGAAGCTGTTCGAGTCGCTACGCCATCGCAAGAAACTCTGGGCGTTTAAAGCGGCGGGCCATAACACCCTGCCGCTAAGTCAGGAACTTCCCTGGTGGCGGGAGGTCATGCAGTTTGTCAGCGGGCAAAACGGGGTATCCCCTTAATCTCGGTTTTTTCCATATTCACATATTGCAAGCCGATCAATGTCCCGGCATCGGCGGTCTGCTCAACCCATATCAGTTTTATCTCGCCTTCAAGCCCCAGCCGCTCAAACTCAAACACGGTTATTTCGCCCGGCTCGACAACGACGGCTTCGGCAAGATTAATCATTAAGCCGTCCACCGAAACGTTGACGGTCGTAAAATCGCGATATTCGCCATTGAGCAGGATTCTGCCTGGAGCAACCATGTTTTTTCTATACACTTTTCTCTTGTACAGCTGATTATCGACGTCATAACTGACATTTTTAAACTCCAGCGCCAGCGATATATGATCCGTCAGCATATCAACCCTGACTACCTCGGCTTCACCGGCCAAGCGCATTTCAGGAAGATACAAATCGATGATGGTCGATGCCGACAGCATATTAAAAATGTCCTTGGCGTTGCTGCTTATCTGGTCGCCTTTCAATTCTGCAAGCACACCGGTCAACGAAAGGTCTTTAACGGTGATCTCACGCTCTTCTCCCCCCATATAAATCAAACCACGCGACATCAGGTTTTTTCGATAAGGCCGGTTTAACTCTGAATTCATCTGACTTTCCTCTTGATTATCCGTATTATCTTGCTGTACAAGGCTATCGACTGGAATTATAGTGTCTTTTCTATTGTAATTATTTGTTATCGCCCACATTATCGTGATTCCTACACAACTCGCCGCGTCATGAAAAAGCCATTAATCCTGTTCTTGTTACTCCCCCTGGCGGCCTGCGTGGCGCTACCGCCTAAAAACAGCGACAATATATGCTCCACTTTCAGGGAAAAAGAAGGCTGGTATGATGACGCTAAAAGCGCATTCGAAAAATGGGGCGTACCTATCCCGGTTCAAATGGCGATCATGCACCAGGAATCGCACTTTGTCGCCGACGCCCAGCCGCCGCGGCCCTGGCTGCTGGGATTTATCCCCCTGCCCCGAGAAAGCAGCGCCTACGGCTATGCCCAGGCCAAGGATGAAACCTGGGGCAGCTATCAGGACAAGTCGGCTGGCTGGGGAGCGGATCGCGAAGACTTTGCCGACGCCGCCGATTTCATCGGCTGGTACTGCAACATCAGCCACACCCGGTTAGGCATTTCGAAGCTGGACGCCAAAAATCTATACCTGGCCTACCACGAAGGGCACGGCGGCTATCAACGCAAAAGCTATTTGCAAAAAGCGGGTTTGGTACAGATTGCCAACAAAGTAGCCAAGCGGGCCAAGCTATTTCAAAGCCAATTAAGCGGGTGCCAACGTGATTTAGAAACCAAAGGCTGGTTTTTTTGATAAACTGCTCTTTTTTTTACGTTAATAATTACAAAAAAAGGATAGGTCGTGAGAAAAATTCAAACCCAAGCTATTTCAATTATCACCGTCATTCTTATAGGATTCACCATGTTTTCATTGGCCAATGCCACCACCCCTGAAGAAAATAAAGCCGCAGGCATAGCCTTTCTGGCGGAAAACGCTAAAAAACCCAATATCGTGACGACTGCAAGCGGCCTGCAATACGAAGTATTAGCGCCTGGAACCGGCACCGCTTCGCCTTCCGCCACCGATAGCGTTACCGTGCATTACAAAGGTACAACGATTGACGGCGAAGAGTTTGACAGTTCCTACAGCCGCGGCGAACCTGCCACATTCCCACTCAACAGAGTCATCTCAGGATGGACTGAAGGCGTACAACTGATGAAAGAAGGCGCCAAATACCGGTTCTTCATCCCGTCGGAACTCGCTTACGGGGAACAAGGCGCAGGCCGCGCAATCGGCCCGAATGCCGCATTGATTTTTGATGTCGAGTTGATCAAGATTCAGTAAAAAAAGCAGGCTAAAGGCGCAAGGCGAAGGGCAAAAAAGCCGTTACTTTGTGTCTACTGCTCAGCCTTAACCGTTAGTGCCGCCTATTCAAAGCCAGCTTTGAACTCCAGCGTTATTAAGGAGTCCAAAGCTGGCTTTGGACATTTTGCCCTTAGCCTTTTGCCTAAAGCTCTTATGCCCACCTATCAACTCTTTGCGACAACTCCCAAAGCGATGGAAACCATCCTGACCGATGAACTCCAAACGCTCGGCGTAAAAAACATCAAGGCCACGATGGCCGGAGTCGCTTTTCAGGGGGATTTGGAAACGGCGTATCGAGCCTGCCTGTGGTCGAGAACCGCAAACCGGATTTTACTGGTACTGAGCTCTTTCGAGGTTAAAAGCCAGGAGGATCTTTATAAAGGCGTACAAAAAATCGACTGGTTTGAGCATATCAATCCCGAGGACAGTTTTGCGGTGTCGTTCAGCGCGAAAAACTCGGCGGCAATTAACAACACCCACTTTGGCGCATTAAAAGTCAAGGACGCCATCGTCGATCAGATGCGGGCGAAGTTTCAAACCCGGCCCAGCATCGATACCGAACAGCCCAATATCCGCATCAACGTTTATTTGAACGGCGAAACCGCCCAACTGAGTCTGGATCTTTCCGGTGAAAGCCTGCATCGCCGCGGTTACCGGGATGTCAGCATCAAAGCCCCGATGAAAGAAAACCTGGCCGCCGCGATGCTGCTGCGTAGCGGCTGGCCCCAAATCGCCAAGCAACAGGGTTCGTTAATCGACCCGATGTGCGGTTCGGGCACACTGTTGTTGGAAGGCGCAATGATCGCCGCCGATTACGCGCCCGGCTTGTTGCGCGACTATTTCGGCTTTACCGGCTGGAAAAAACACGATGCACAGTGCTGGAAAAAATTACGCGCGGAAGCCGAACAACGTAAAAAAACAGGCCTGGAAAAACTGACGGTTATCGTCGGCTTCGATCAAAATCGCCACACCGTCAACACAGCCTTGGCGCATATCGCCAATGCCGGCCTGCAAAATAAAATCCATGTCGAACGCCGCGATATTGAAGACGCGGTGCCCGCCGAAAGCTGGAAACCCGGCCTGCTGATCTGCAACCCGCCTTACGGCGAACGCCTGGGCGACGAGCAGGAAACGGCCGAGTTATACAAAAAATTCGGCGACACGCTTAAAGCGCATTTTACCGGCTGGAAAGCCGCGATGATCATCAGCAACCCGGAACTGGGCTTTCGCTTGGGCATACGTTCACAAAAGCCGATTACCCTGTTTAACGGCGCGCTTGAATGCAAACTGTTACGGCTGGATATTGAGGAACGCAATTTCTTCATCCCAAAAGCCAAGACGCAGGAAGAGCGCATTGCTCAGGTGACAGAGATCAGCAAAGCGCAGGAACAGCGGATTGCTAACTCCGGCATAATACCCGTCGACAAAAACAATGCTATTGCCCTAAATAGTGTAAAGCCCTCTCCAGAGGGAGAGGGTTGGGTGAGGGGAAATCAAAATAAGGAAAAAAGCTTATTTGTATCCCCTCATCCCAACCTTCTCCCTGAGGGAGAAGGAGCCCCCCCTCTTACGTCAACCGTGTATAAAAGCGAGCTGGGTGCGGAAATGTTCGCCAACCGGCTCAAAAAAAACCTGAAAAAACTGTCCAACTGGGCCAAGCAAAACCGCGTCACCTGCTATCGGGCTTACGACGCCGATTTGCCGGAATACGCGGTCGCAGTCGATATTTATCAGGGAGAGCAAACCTGGGTCAACGTGCAGGAATACGAGCCGCCCAAAAGCATCGACCAACACAAGGCCGATCAACGGCTGGCCGGATTGTTGGCCGAAATCCCCCGCGTACTCGGCATCAGCCGCGACCAGGTTTTCCTGAAAATACGCCGCAAGCAAAAAAGCACCGATCAATACGAAAAGCACGGCGACCAGGGCCGCTTCCACATTATCGAAGAAGGCGGCTGCAAGTTGCTGGTGAATTTTGAAGATTACCTGGACACCGGATTATTCCTCGATCACCGGCCTATACGCCTGTTGATTCAACAACAGGCCAAAGGAAAGCGCTTTTTAAACCTGTTCGCCTACACCGGCAGTGCAACGGTGCATGCGGCAATGGGTGGGGCCAAATCGACAACCACCGTCGACATGTCCAACACCTATATCAACTGGGCAAAAAAGAACTTGGCGCTGAATATCAGCCAAGGAGAACATGAATTTATTCAGGCCGACTGCCTGGAATGGCTGTCCGCTGAAGCCGGGCAGCCCAGTAAACACTACGATTTGGTTTTCCTCGATCCGCCGACATTTTCCAATTCGAAGCGGATGAACGCGGTGTTCGACATACAAACCGACCATGTGCAACTGATTAATAACGCCGTTTCCTTGCTGTCGCCGGGAGGTGTCCTATACTTCTCCACTAACTTCAGACGCTTTAAGATCGACGAGCAGGCCTTGTCCGATTTGATTGTAGAAGACATCAGCGCGGCAACGATCCCGGAAGATTTTGCCCGCAACCCGAAAATCCATTATTGCTGGAGAATTAAAGAGTGATGCGTAAAGTGAAAATCCTGGTTTCAGGTCGAGTTCAGGGCGTGTATTTTCGCCTTTTTACCCAGAATAAGGCCAAGCATTTCGGCATCAAAGGCAGCGCCAAGAACCTTGCTGACGGCCGGGTTGAAATCATCGCCGAGGCCGGAAGCCTTGCTATTGAGAAATTTATCAAATGGTGCCACAAAGGGCCGATAACCGCCCGAGTCGATCATGTTGAAATCACTGAACTTGAACCCGGTGAATTGTTAACGTCTTTTGAAATAAAGTGAAAGGCTAAAGGCTAAAGGCTAAAGGCTAAAGGCTAAAGGCTAAAAAGTTTAGCGGTTCTCTTGCAATAAACAATAATCCGCATACCCAATAAAATACTTATCGCCACCGCATAAATCAACGGCTCGGTATAATCCTTTTTTACCAACCAGAAATAATGCACCAGAGCCGTCAACCCCGCCGCATACACCAGCCGGTGCAGCTTTATCCAGCTTCGTCCCAACCTTTTCTGCATTTTTTGGGTCGACGTTGCGGCCAGGGGAACCAGCAGCAAATAAGTCAGCAAGCCCATTAATATATAAGGACTTTTCGGCACCTCGTCTTTAAATGCCTCCCAGGACAGCGATAAATCAAGCACGATAAAAACCAGCAAATGCAGGCTGGCGTAAAAGAAAGCGAACAGGCCCATCATGCGCCTGAAGCGTATCGGCCAGCCCTGCCCCGTTATCGTTTTAATCGGCGTCAGCGCCAGACCTATGCACAAAAAGCGCAAAGCCCAGTCGCCAAAGCCGAAATGCAGGGTTTCTATCGGATTCGCGCCCAGTTGATCGTTGAATCCATCATTGACCAGCAGCGCAAATGGCGTCAGGCTCAATAAAAAAACGATAATTTTTATGGCCGCCCAGCTTTTTTTGCCAAGTGACATCAGAAATACTGCTTCAGGTCCATGCCGGAATAAAGCGCCGCGACTTCCTCGCCATAACCGTTAAACTTTTCCGTTTCGCGCTTCGGGGTAAAAATACTGCCGCCCAACACCCGCTCGCGGCTTTGACTCCACCGGGGATGAGGCACTTCTGGATTGACGTTGGCATAAAAGCCGTATTCGCCGGGAGCGCTTTTATGCCACGCGGTTTCCGGCATGGTTTCCATAAAACGTATTTTGACTATCGCCTTGATGCTCTTAAATCCGTACTTCCACGGCACGATCAAACGCAACGGCGCGCCGTTCTGGTTAGGCAGCTCATCGCCGTACATTCCGGTAACCATCATCGTCAACGGATGCATCGCTTCATCGATGCGCAAGCCTTCGACATAAGGCCAGTCTAAAACGCCGGAGCGTTGACCGACCATGATTTCCGGGTTATTCAGCGTGGTGAATTCGACAAACTTTGCTTTCGAGGTGGGCTTAAATCGTTTCAACATGTCGCCCAACGGAAAGCCTATCCACGGCACCACCATCGACCAGGCTTCCACGCAGCGGAACCGGTAAATGCGTTCCTGCACAGGATTGTCTTTTAGAATATCCTCCAGATTATAAACGCCCGGCTTTTCCACCTCGCCTGTAACTTCAACAGTCCACGGCGCGGTTTTTAAGGCTTTGGCTAAAACAGTCGAATCTGTTTTATTGGTGGAAAACTCATAGTAATTGGTGTAGTTCGCGACATCCTCGCGATCGGTGACCTGTAACTTCGCCGAATAAGGCCCGACCGGCGCATCGGCGTATTTTCCCGTTGCCGCCTGCCCCGGACTTGGCAGCATAAACCCCGCCGAAAGCGCAGTCGCCGTCTTGATAAACTCTCTCCGGGATTCAAAAACCGCCCGGTCAGTAATTTCGCTGCTTAAGATGTTTGATTTGGTTTTGATTAACATGCTCAATCCTTTTGTTGCGGACGTTTACACTAAGGAGTTTAAATCATACATCAAGCCGCTTTAACATCACTACTATTGACAGCCAAAGAAAACCATCCGTTTAATTGAACGTATTTATATATTTTCGGCAATTTCTTATGTTAAATCCAATCGCCATTGGCAAATCGACCTTGGCGGCGTAGACTGACTGCTAATCAACATACCCGTTCAATTCCCTTTAAACATCTTTCGACTCTGCTGTCTGACATTCAAAACCAATGAGAGCGTGCCGTTTGCTAGCCGATTATAAACAAACGTAAACAATCCCAAACACGGGTAACCACAATTAGATACTTACCATATATTTAGGAGAACGCAATGAGTCTAACCAGCCTTACCCAAGCCCCCTCAAACATTAACCCAGGCGTACAATCCGCCAAACTGCAAACCATGTTGACTCTACTCGGCAGTCCGCGTTCTTCCTTCGATGTCGACTGTCAACCTGTTACCAATGCAACACTAAAAAAGCTAATGGTACTTGAAGATGTCGGCCCTTTCCGGGTAACCGGACTAAAGCCTGCGGTCGATGATCTACGAAAGATTTTTGCCGATGTCAAAGCCAACGATAGCGAGCTGTACCAATCACTCGGAACTGCCGGCATGTTATGTTGTAGGCTGGTTCGCGGCACCAAAACGGGAGCCATCAGCAATCATTCCTGGGGAACCGCTATCGACATCAAGATCAACGACCAGCTTGACCGACGCGGTGATAACAAGGTGTTCACAGGATTGATCAGACTGGCGGCATTTTTTAATACTCACGGCTGGTTTTGGGGAGCCGGCTTTGGCACTGAGGACGCCATGCATTTTGAAGTTGGCGATGCCCGAATTAGAGAATTTTACACCACGGGCCGTCTAGGCGGACGCACGGTTTCTGTGCCGGACGCAGCCTTCACTATCGGCGATCGCGGCCCGGAAGTGCGCCGTCTGCAGGAACGACTCAATGCTTTTGGCGCAGAGATGAAGGTGGACGGCATCTATGGACCTGCTACCCATGCAGCGGTTATCGCGTTTCAAGCAGAGAAAGGTCTCAAGCCGGACGGTATCCTCGGCCCCAAAACCGCCGCCGCATTGGGTTTGTGAGACGGCTTTACAGAACAAAGTTCTTGGCGCTCTCTCAAATTGCCGTCTTGCTCAGTTTGTTATCAGCGCCAACGAGCGTAAAACCCGGCACAGTACTTCAAAGCCATTATATTTCTTTGGAACAGAAAGCCTGCCGACCGCTTGTCGGATCTATGCTTACCCGTTACGCTTCCCAAGGCCTTTCGGTTGTCGACTGCCCTGTTGTGATAGCTACAAAGCCTGTGCCGATAGACTTGCTGGTGGTGTCATCCGATGAGCGTTCATGGATCGAGCTTATTATGGGGGACACGGCTTGGTCGAGCGAGGATGAAGTTGTCTATGAGAAACAAAACCAGTTCGGCTACTTTCCCAATGTCGGAGCGGCTCCAGCGGAAATATTGGCCGATAGTGCCGGCACCGCAATGGGCTTAATTTTCCGCGTTACCGCCCAGAATCCTGATCGTCAATCATTGAATCCCGGCAAAGCAAACGCCTCGCGACTGTTTACTCTCGGCTTTCGGAAATCGGGCGTGTGTTTTCTCGGCATCACTCAGGACAATACCGAAGCGCGCAGATTGATGGAATCGAGCACATCCTGTCTGCGGCTATTAAAGTCACACTCTTTATACTGAGGCTTGTCCTGACAAACCGTAGGCTGGGTGAAGCAACACAAACCCCTGATTTAATGCGAACAATGCTGGGTTTCATTGCATTCAACCCAGCCTACTGTGCTGAGGCCAGATATAAAAATTCATTAAATGGACACGGCAAGGTGCAATCAGTAGCTCATACTCATTGCGTTAACTGCATTCCCATTTACCCGGCCTATTCTGTGCCTCATGAAAAACGCGAAGTATTTGAATTTCGTTGTTAACGATTCGATAGGGCAAGGTATAGGGAAGTCCCGGTATATGCCACTCTAAAACGTCTTCATCATCGGTAACATGCCCGATAAGCGGCTGTTCGGTCAGCATCAATAAAGATTTTTTTATTCTTTCGGAAACCATTTTAGAAGCGCTAGGATTTTCCTTGGCAATGTATTGTCTGATTTCCTTTAAATCTTCTTTTGCGGATGGCAGTAAAACAAACCTCATGTTTACTTGTTAGGGAATATATCGGGTTCCGGCGCCGGCAGTTCGTTTTCATTCCCCCATGAATCCAACCAATCCAGGGTAGCTTCTTGAGAGACAAAAATACCTTTGTCCGCTTCTTTCTTGGCTTCTTGTATGGACTTAAGCTTCCATTCGGTTTTTTTCACATATTCGGCTATTGCTTTAGTTGCAATTTGCGCTTGCGAACGATGAGAAATTTTACTGATTGTCTCAAGGCTTTTCTTTAGATCATCCGAAAGCCTGATTGAAAGTTGCGTAGTAGTCATAGCGTTTATACCGAATGTGGTTAAATTGTAAGACACTCGCCTACACTGTCCGTTTTTTTTATCGTAGTCAACTGTATTTTTCTAAATGAGTGTTTTCAGGCAAAGCTCGGGAAATCGAATATTCATATAAGCCTAGAAAAATCAGTTGAGCATTCCAAACCCCGTTCGCCCTGAGCCCAGTCGAAGCCTATCATGAGTTTGTCGAATGGGGTGAGCGGGGTTTGGAATGCTCACCAAATGGGTGAAGCGTAAAATCCGCTCATGCTTCGACAAGCTCAGCACGAATGGATTTTACGCGTTCCAACTGATTTTTTTAGGATAAACGCTTACCGACATTGGTAACGTCTGATCGAGACCACAAGCCGACTTTGAACGACCAAAGCAAGCTTTGAATTCCAATATCGGAGTTCAAAGCTTGCTTTGCAACACCAAAAATCACCCAGTTTTTTTTGCCAAATACAGCTCTTCAACCTGCTTTCTGGCCCAAGGCGTCTTTCTTAAAAATTTCAGACTCGATTTGATACTGGGATCGTGATTAAAACACCGGATGTCGATCAGCCTGCCCAGTTCGTCCCAGCCGTAATCGGCTACCAGCTCTTCGAGTATCCTTTCCAGGGTAATGCCGTGCAGCGGATTTCCCGGTTGTTGGTCACTCATGGCTAATCTTCCCGTTCATAACGCCGTTGCAGCGCTTCGTCTCGTGCATCCTTGATTTCCCGCATAATGCTGCGAACATCCGCCACTTTGGTGCTGCCCTTGAACCGGCCGGTCAATTCGACTTGCGGCGTCAAATCGCCGCTCTCGTAGAGCTTCCATATTTCTTTACCGTATTGGGTAGTGAGCAGCTCGGGCGCAAAGCGGCCGAAATAGTCGGCCAGATTGTCGACATCACGCTCCAGCATTCTGGCCGCATTGTTGTTCGCCGCCGCATCGACAGCCTGCGGCAGGTCGATGATGACCGGGCCGTTGGCGTCAACCAGTATGTTGTATTCGGAAAGGTCGCCATGCACCAGCCCGGCGCAAAGCATCCTGACCACTTCCTTAATCAGCAAGCCGTGGTATTCAAGCGCCTGTTCCCTGGTCAACTCAAGGTCGTTAAGCCGGGGCGCGGCGCTGCCGTGTTCGTCGGTCACCAACTCCATCAACAACACGCCCTCGACGAAGTTATAAGGCTTCGGGACGCGCACACCGGCGGAGGCAAGACGATATAACGCATCGACTTCGGCGTTTTGCCAGACCTCTTCCTGCTGCTTCCGGCCAAAACGGGTGTTTTTTTCCATCGCGCGAGCCTGACGGCTGTTCCGCACCTTGCGCCCTTCCTGATACAGGGCCTGCTTGTGGAAACCGCGTTTGTTGACGTCTTTATAGACTTTGGCGCAGCGTATCTCGCCTTCGGAAAGAACAACGTAGACAGCCGCCTCTTTACCGCTCTTTAACGGACGAATAACTTCGTCGACAAGACCATCCCGCACCAACGGTTCAATACTTTTTGGAGTTTTCATAGCCGCCCTTATACGCTGCCCTGGTAAAAGTTAAAAATATTAGCGACCTTTTTCTTCAACATAGACTTTGATCCGGTAATTTTTTCGTGCATATTCTAGTGTATTTTATGCCGCTGGCGTCGACAGGTTTAGCGATTTGCCTTTACAGTCACATTGCAACCAGGCCAATACGCCCTCTCCTGCAACTCGCCCGCCGGCAAAACAGGCGGTTAACAAATAGCCGCCGGTCGGCGCTTCCCAGTCCAGCATCTCGCCGGCACAGAACACGCCCGGCAACGAACGTATCATTAAACGCTCGTCCAGCGCATCAAAGCTGACGCCGCCCGCGCTGCTGATGGCCTCGTCAATCGGCCTTGCCGCAACCAGCTTAACCGGCAGCGCCTTGATCGCCTCGCAAAGACGTACCGGATCGTCAAAATCCGCTTTCGGCAAAACTTCCCTCAGCAATGCGGCCTTTACGCCGTCGATGCCGATGCGCTTGCGCAGATGATTCGCCATGCTGTGTTTGCCGCGCGGCGCTGAAATCCTGTCGATCAGGAACTGTTTGTCCTTGCCGGGAGCAAGATCGAGATAAACCGTCGCCGTTCCTGTCACCGCAATCTGTTCGCGCAACAATACCGACATCTTGTAAATCAGGCTGCCCTCAACGCCATCTGCCGTCACGACCAATTCGCCCTGCTCGCAAAATTTAAACCCGGCCGAATTGGTAAAAGACGCCTGCACCGACTTCAACGGCTGCCCGGCAAAACGGCTCTGAAAAAACTCGCTCCAGCCTACGTCGAAACCGCAGTTTGAAGGCTGTAGCGGTTCAACCGATACCCCGCGTTGAGCCAGCAGCGGCACCCACGCGCCGGTAGAGCCGAGCCGCGCCCAACTGCCGCCGCCCAAGGCCAGCACCACCGCATCGGCGCTGACAAGCTTCTCTCCCTCCGGCGTTTGAAAGCGCAGCATCCGCCCGCTCCAGCCCAGCCATCGATGCCGCATATGAAAGCTGACGCCGCCGATACGCAAGCGATGCAACCAGGCGCGCAACAAAGGCGCGGCCTTCATATCGGCTGGAAACACCTTGCCTGACGAACCGATGAAAGTCCCGATACCCAAACCCTGCACCCAGGCCCGCAAAGCCTCGGAGCCGAAAATGTCGAGCAGCGGTTTGATATGAGCCTGGCGAGAGCCGTATCGCGACAGAAACTTATCGAACGGCTCGGAGTGCGTAATATTCATCCCTCCTTTTCCGGCCATCAAAAATTTACGCCCGACGGACGGCATCGCATCGTAAAGATCGACCTTCACGCCCGCCCGGCTTAAAACTTCTGCGGCCATCAATCCGGCAGGGCCGCCGCCGATAACCGCGACAGTCCGGCGCTCGCATCGGTTATCTTCCGGTTGCGGCATTACGCCTTGTAAATTTATCGATGCGTTGCTGATTTTCTTGCTCTCTACAATTAAATTGATTATTTTTCCATGACTTGCAGAGTATCTGCATGCGAGGCAAATCATTATACAATACCATCCAGCCACTGAATTCATAAAATCAAAACCACAATCGCATGAATCCTGCTAACGACAACTTTTTTAAAAACATACCGGACCCACTGCCGGAAGAACTGATTGAATGCCTCTTGAATCGGGATAATGTTCGGATTGAGCGCATTATATCCCAAGGCCATATTACGCCGTCCGGGCAATGGTACGATCAGGATGGGGACGAATGGGTCATGCTGCTTCAGGGAGAGGCGATTGTTCTGTACGAAAAAGACCATCAAACCTTCCATCTGATGCCCGGCGATTACCTGCTGATTCCCGCCCATACCCGGCACCGGGTCGAATGGACTCCGCCGGACATTCATACCATCTGGCTGGCAGTTCATCTGCATTGAAACAAATAAAAAGCCACGCGCTCCTTAAGGAAACGCTGATTTAGCCCTTCGACAGGCTCACCACGAACGGTAACATATTGATTTCATTAGTGGTTAGCCTGTCGAACCATGAACGGAAGCATTTTGTTCAGCGCTTCCTTAGAAACCGAAGCGCAAGCGGCCCGCCCTACCCGCTGAAGATTATTTCCGCCATTTAGCCCTTTCTCCAATCCGTTTAAATACGCATTGTCATAAATCCGTCAAAAAGCAGGCTTATACTTTTTGACTATGAAAAAGGACAAGATTAAAAAGCATAAGCTTCTGCTGCGTCATCTAACGCTTGATGACTACGACAACATCGCGGTTCTGATGGAGCATGTCTACGGTAATTTGGGCGGGGCCTGGAAGAAAGACCAGTATGCCTCCCAAATCACCCGCTTCCCCCAAGGACAAATCGTTATTGAAGACAACGGCCAGCTGGTCGCCGCCGCATTAAGCATGATCGTTGATTATGCCCGCTTTGGCGATACCCATACCTACGCCCAAATTACCAGTAACGGTTACCTGACTCATCACGACCCGATGGGCGACACCTTGTACGGCGTCGATATTTTTGTCCATCCAAAGTATCGGGGGCTGCGCCTGGGCCGAAGATTGTACGATGCGCGCAAAGAAATATGCCGGAACCTGAATCTGCGCCGGTTTATCGCCGGAGGACGGATTCCCGGCTACGCCAAATACGCCGACACTTTAACTCCGGTGCGTTATATCGAGGAAGTCAAAAACCGGGAAATATTCGATCCGGTACTCTCATTTCAACTGTTTAACGGCTTCCATGTGCGCAAGCTGCTGACCGGCTATCTGCCTGTCGATGCCGAGTCGAAGGGATTTGCTACCCTGCTTGAATGGGTCAATCTTGATTATGTCGACAAAACGCCCTCGATCGGCGGCTCCAAAAACATTATCCGCTTGGGCGTCGTGCAATGGCAGATGCGGACCCTGACCAGCGTCGAGGAATTGCTCAAGCATGCCGAATTCTTTATTGACGCGGTAGCCGGCTACCATGCCGATTTTGTGCTCTTTCCCGAATACATGAGCGCGCCGCTGATGGGATTGTTTAATGACAAAAGCCCTCCCGATGCGATTCGCGCCTTGGCCGGTTTTACCAGCGAAATAAGAAATGGCCTGCTGGAAATGGCCATGTCTTACAACATCAACATTATTGCCGGTTCCATGCCCGAGTACAGCGCGCATGAACTCTATAACGTGTCGTGGCTGCTCAGGCGCGACGGCACTTTCGAAGCCCAATACAAAATCCATGTCACGATTGATGAAGTCAGTTGCTGGGGCGTTCAAGGCGGGAATGCATTAAAAGTATTCGATACCGATTGCGGCAAGATTGCGGTATTGATCTGTTACGATTCCGAGTTCCCGGAACTTGCCCGCTTGGCGACCGTCCAGGGCGCGCAAATCATTTTTGTGCCGTTCTGGACCGACACCAAAAATGCCTACCAGCGGGTGCGTTATTGTTCCCAGGCCCGCGCGATTGAAAATGAATGTTTTGTCGCGATTACCGGCAGCGTTGGGAATCTGCCGTATGCGGAGAATATGGACATCCAATATGCGCAAGCCGCCATTTTCAGTCCCAGCGATTTTTCGTTTCCGCATGACGCCATCTTGGCGGAAGCCACCCCCAACACCGAAATGACGCTGATCGCCGACGTCAATCTGGATTTGTTAAAACAAGTTCGTACTCGTGGCGCCGCTCGCAATCTCGCGAACCGGCGCGCTGATTTGTATCGCTTAGAGTGGATTTAAAAACCAATGACATCGCCTAAAACTGTTCTCGTCGTCGGCGGCGCCGGCTACATCGGCTCGCATATGGTCTGGCTGCTCGGCCAAAAAGGCGTCGATGTCGTCACCCTCGACAACCTTTCCACCGGATTCCGCGACGCCGTCCTGCATGGACGGTTTGTGCATGGCGATATTGCCGACCGGTTGGTCCTAGACAAAGTGTTTAGCGAGCACAAATTCGATGCGGTCATGCACTTTGCGTCGTTCATACAGGTGGGCGAGTCCGCGCAAGACCCCGCCAAGTATTACCATAACAACGCCGTCAACACCCTCAACCTGCTCAACGCGATGCGCGCCCATAGTGTCGATAAATTCATTTTTTCATCCACCGCCGCCATCTTTGGCGAACCGGAATACGTCCCGATCGATGAAGCGCACCCCAAGCGGCCTATCAATCCCTACGGCTCCAGCAAACTGATGATTGAGCAGGCCTTGGCCGATTACGATCGTGCTTACGGCCTCAAATCCGTGTGCTTACGCTATTTCAACGCCGCCGGCGCGCATCCCGACAGCTTGCTTGGCGAACGGCACGACCCCGAAACGCACCTGATCCCGCTCGTGCTGCAAGCCGCCTCCGGCCGCCGTCCGCACATTACCGTATTCGGGCGCGATTACGATACCCCCGACGGCACCTGCATCCGCGATTACATCCATATCCTCGATTTGGCCGAAGCGCACTGGCTGGCCCTGCAATACCTGCAATCGGACGGACAATCCACCGCATTTAACCTGGGCAACGGCAACGGCTATTCGGTCGAAAGCGTCATCCAAGCGGCCAGACGAATCACCGGCAAGATCATCCCTGTGCAGGAAGGCCAACGCCGGGCGGGCGACCCTGCCCGCTTGGTCGCTAATGCGACCGGAATAAAGCGGGAATTGGGCTGGCAGCCTGCCTATGCGGATTTGGATACGCTGGTCGAACACGCCTGGCGGTGGGAATGCAGCCGCATGCCCGGATTCGCGGAAGCGAAAGAAACCCGCCGCATGCCTCAAATAGCCCTTGCCGCGGCAATCACCGCTTGACCTAATGCCAAGCCGCCGTCGTTCATCGGATAATGTTGCGGCGACAGCACGGTTTTACCGCATTGCCGCAATTGCCCGGACACCGCTTCCAGCAGCAGCCGGTTTTGGAACACGCCGCCGCTGAGCACGATACTGTCGATGCCGGTTTGGCGGCTCAGCATATTCAGCAGCTCGACCGTAGCGGCAGCCAGACTATGGTGGATGCGGGCGGCAATCCGCGCTTTATCGACACCGCACTTAAGATCGGTCAGCACCGCTTGCCACAATCCTTGCCAACTTAGGATCGAGACTGAATCCGGCCCCCTCTCCCCCAGGGAGAGGGTTGGGGTGAGGGGATAAGGCCGCTCGTCTGCAAACAGCGGCGTAGCCAATATCTCCAGCGCAATCGCGGCCTGCCCTTCGTAATAAACCTGTTCGCCGTGCAGGCCGAGTGCGGCGGCGAAAGCGTCGAACCAGCGGCCGCAGGAAGTGCTCGGCGGCGAGTTGATCTGTTTGCCGATCATCGTCGCCAGCGTCGCCAACGGCTTGCTGGCCAGCAATTTCATGATGTCCAGATCCGCATAATCCTGTTGCAGCGTTTGCCAGTCGAAATAATGCAGCAGTTGCGCATAAGTGTTGCGCCACGGTTCGCGCATGGCCTGGGTGCCGCCGGGCAAGGCGACAGGCTGGAAACAGCCGAGCCGGGTGTAGCCCTTGTAATCGCCCAACAGGAATTCGCCGCCCCATAACTCGCCGTCGTCGCCCAGCCCCAAGCCGTCGAAGATGGCGGCCAATACCGGCGGTGCATCCAGAGCAACACCGTGTTCGGCCAGACAGGCGGCCAGATGGGCGTGATGATGCTGCACCGGCACTACAAGCGCCGCTTCGGTTTCGGCCAGTATTTGGCCGTATTGGGTAGACAGATACCCCGGATGGTGATCGACGGCGATACGCTCCGGCCTGAAGCCGTACATCTGCCTGTACAGCGCGATAGCCTTGCGGTAATCGCCTTGGACGGCGGCGTTTTCCAGGTCGCCGATATGCTGGCCTACGACCGCTTGGCCGTTTTTCAGCAAACAAAAACTGTTCTTAAGCTCCGCGCCCATCGCCAGGATATTCCCGGCTTGCTCGAAACCGGGCGGCAATATCAGCGCTTCCGGGCTGTATCCGCGGGCTCGGCGCAGCAAGCGTATTTGACCGTCCATTAACCGAGCCACCGAATCGTCCAGCCGGTTGACGATGTCCCGGTCGTGCAGCAGCAGATAATCGGCAATATCGCTAAGCTTTTCCCGCGCCTCGCCGTTGTCCGTGCATTGCGGTTCATCGCTAATATTGCCGGAAGTCAGCACGATAGGCGCGTCCAGATCTTGCAATAACAACGTGTGCAGCGGTGTGTAGGGCAGCATGAAGCCTAGTACGTGCGCTCCTTCTCCCTCAGGGAGAAGGTTGGGATGAGGGGATGAAAATAAGCATTCTTCCTTATTTTGATTTCCCCTCACCCAACCCTCTCCCTCTGGAGAGGGCTTTATATTGTTTGAGTCAGCGGTATTAAGCTTGTCGTAGTCCGGCGCAATGCCGGGCGCAAGCGTTTCGCCTGATGCCGACAGCAATACAATCGGTGCGGCTTTGTCGTGTAGGGCTTGCTTTTCCTGCTCATCCAGGATCGCATAGCGGGCGATGGTTTCCATGTCCCCAGCCATCAACGCAAACGGTTTGGCGTAACGGCGCTTGCGTTCACGCAGCCGGTTTACCGCATCCGTATCGGCCGCATTGCAGGCCAGATGAAAACCGCCCAGGCCTTTAATAGCGACGATATAGCCTTGCCGGATCAACTCGGCGGCTTGTGTTAGCGGATCGGTGCAATCAAGTTGCTGGCCGTGGCTATCTTCCAACCAAACCTTGGGCCCGCAGTCCGGGCAACAATTAGCCTGGGCATGGAAGCGGCGGTCGGCAGGATTGTCGTATTCCTGTTGGCATTGCGGACACATCGCAAATTCCGCCATGCTGGTATGGCAACGGTCGTAAGGCACGCGCCGGATGATCGACAGCCGCGGCCCGCAGTGCGTGCAATTGGTGAACGGATAACGGTAACGGCGGTTGCCGGGATCGGCGATTTCAGAGAGGCAATCGGCGCAGGTGGCCGCATCGGCGGCGACAGGCGTCTCTACGCCATTTTGCCGGCTGGCGACGATGCAAAATTCTTCGCTCTGCGGCAGTCCTTCCAACGCCAACACTTCCAGGCTATCGATCCGGGCCAGCGGCGGTTTGTGCAGCGGAATTTGCAGGATGAAAGCCTCAAGGTCTTCATCGCTGCCGTAGGCGTGAATCATCACGCCCAACCCGTCGTTCCAGACCTCGCCGGTCAACCTGTGTTTCCGGGCGAGATGCCAGACCGTCGGCCTGAAGCCGACGCCCTGCACCACGCCGCGAACCCGAATCGCCCTGCCGGACATCAGCAGATGCGCGGCAACTGCTCGCCGACCGGCCAATCGACGATGCGGCGGCCGCCGAAAGCAGTGGTCATTTGTACGAAACCGTGTTCGTCGGCAATCACCTCGCCGATGATCGCGGCATCGCGGCCCAGCGGATGTTGACGCATTACCGCCAGCAGGGATTCAGCGGCAGCGGCATTGCAAATGCACACCAGCTTGCCTTCGTTCGCTACATACAGAGGATCTAATCCCAGAATTTCGCAGGCGGCTTTGACTTCCGATTTCATTGGAATCTGCGTCTCGTCGATGACCATGCCGACGCCGGATTGCTGCGCCAGCTCGTTCAACGCGGTCGCCAAGCCGCCTCGGGTCGGATCGCGCAAACAACGGATATCGGCGGGAGCTGCGGCGACCATGTCGGCGACCAGCGAATTCAGCGCGGCGGAATCGGACACAATCGTCGTGTCGAATTGCAGGTTTTCCCGTCCGGCCATAATCGCAACGCCGTGATCGCCGATCGAGCCGCTAAGCAAAATCGCACAGCCCGGTTGCGCGCGGTCGCCGGAAATATTGACGCCCTCCGGCACGATGCCGATGCCGGTGGTGGTAATAAACACGCCGTCGCCTTTGCCTCGTTCCACTACTTTGGTATCGCCGGTAACGACAGGCGTACCGGCGCGTTTGGCGGCTGCGGCCATGCTGATGACGATCTTTTCCAGATCGGCCAGCGGAAAGCCTTCTTCCAGAATAAAACCCGCCGCCAGATAAAGCGGCTTTGCACCGGACATCGCGACATCATTGACGGTGCCGTGCACGGCCAGCGAGCCGATGTCGCCGCCCGGAAAAAACAGCGGCGAAATCACATGGCCGTCGGTGCTAATCACCAATCGTCCTGCCGGTACGGTGAATAGGGCTTGGTCGTTATGCTGGCGCAGCATATCGTTGTCGAAATGCTTGATGAATAATTCGTCGATCAGCTGGGCCATCGCGCGGCCGCCGCCACCGTGGCTTAAGTCGACTTTGCCGGTTGCTGTATTTAATTTTGTTGTGTAAGGATTGGGCATAAGGATGATTTTGGGTAAGTATTCGACGGATGCTGACTTTTGATACACGATGTTTTACTACGTTTGCCAAGTTTCAAACACTTCAGTCAGATCAACAGCCAATTCAGGAAATAAATGCGGCGTGGCGATGTCATCATCTGTATACATGTGTTTAAGTTGGTAATGCCCGTTATCATCCAGGACAAATTGATGAATCGCTTGGTCATTGGGATAAACAATCCAGTATTCCTGCACTCCGCTTTCCCGATAGAGTTCGAATTTGATTTGCATCTCCCGCTTGGAGTTTCCCTTGGATAAAATCTCAATAATCCAGTCGGGCGCACCATTGCAGCCTTGTTCGTCCAACACTTCAGGGTTACAAATAACACTCAAATCAGGCTGGACAACCGTATGAATGTCTTGATTGGCTAGAATGGATTTTTTGCGGTCGTATAGGCGCACATCAAAGGGCGCGGCATAAACGCGGCATTTTTTATGTTTAAAAAAATTGTGCAGCAGTGTCGTTAAATTTGCAGAAATATCTTGATGCTTTACATTCGGCGCAGGCGACATCAACATGATTTTGCCTTTAATCAACTCAACGGCTTCATTTAATTGCCAGGTCAAGTAATCGGCATAACTGTAGGTTTGGTTTAAATCTAATTGCGATAACTGGGTGATTTTAGGCATTTTGTTTAATCCTGTTCTATTCAAAGCTACCAATTTAAGGTGAGGCACAGTTTAAGGTTAAGCCGTTCGTGGTGAGCCCTTCGGTTACGCTCAGGAGAGCCTTGTCGAACCATGATCGGCTTAACCGTCCCACTTCGACAATATTCTGTTACAGTCATTTTTAATTTGATAGCTTGTAGGGGTTAAACTCTATTCAATCAAGTCTGAAAAGATACGGTTAAGTGTCGCTGCCGCGACAGGTTTATTTTAATCGGGTTCTCGCACCCGAGGGCGAGTTACTTTCTTTTTGCTTCGCCAAAAGAAAGTAACTAAAGAAAAGGCGACCCGATTGCCGCTTATTTCCTGCGCTCCTCGCTTTTGTCTAGGGTCAGCAGAAGGGGCTCCTGCCCCTCTGCCGACGTGCGGCATCCCTAACGGGCTGTTCTCGACAAAAGCTCCGGTGCTCGGCGCGGCATACGGGAAAGAAACATCCTGGAATTTAAAGGTAAGCCAAATATGTCTGGTTTCAGGTATAAGGGACACATTGAGTACCATTTTCAAATTGCCCAACCGTTCGAACCCTAAAAAGGTGCGCGCTACACACCTAAACAGGCTATGCAACTCAAAAGTGAGAACGCCTTTAAGCTGTTCTCCTCTGTTGCATATTCATCCATGGCAATACCATGCAACACTGTATTGCGGTTCAATCCAAAATACGAATTATCCTTGCGCTTTTTTTCATTGTATCCAATTGGAAGCTCATCAATTAGTTGAGTCCAAAGAATCTCAGAGATAAATGTGTAGACAATGCTATTGTCTACATAAGCCGCATCTGACGTTGTAATATTTACCTTGGCTAAAGTGGATATGTGGTCTCTATTTTGGAAAAGATTTTTCTTCATTTTTTCAAAACAAATGCCATCCGTCTGGGCAAAGAAGATCGGAACTGATAGTGCATATTCACCGCGCTTATGAGCATTTATTGCTGGTTTTATTGCAAACTCGCGTTCAGGGTAATCTTTCAGGATTTCCTGAACGTGGTTTTCAAAGTCGTCCCGGTATAGCTCCTTGACGTGCTGATCCAAATGATTTGCGTCACAGGTGCTGATAAATTCAGATAATTCATATAAATCACTCATCCCAAAGTAGCCACTTATCAGCCAGCCGCGCTGAGCCAATGGGATGAGTTCTTTTTTGAGAATTGGATACATGTTTATACGGGCTTGATAATTTGCCTGCATATGTTTAATAACGCCACTTGTGATCGATTGCATTCCTTCTGTAATTTGTTTGATTACATCAGGATGTCCTTCTAGCCACATTACTAAATTTTTTTTAAGCTCTTCAATTTCTTTCATTTATGATTCTTTGATTTGCCAACGAGTAGCGGGATTTCGTATATTTCATACAGGCTACTTTATTATTGCATCCTACATTTGAAACCAAATTTATCAGGTTCGAGCGTAAATTCTGGGACGGTTTCCCCGTATGCCGCGCCGAGCACCGGAGCTTTTGTCGAGAACAGCCCGTAGGGGTGCGGCAGGGATGCCGCACGTCGGCAGAGGGGCAGGAGCCCCTTCTGCTGACCCTCGATAAAAGCGAGGAGCGCAGGATCAAAGCGGCAACCGGGTCGCCTTTTCTTTGGTTACTTTCTTTTGGCGAAGCAAAAGAAAGTAACTCGCCCTCGGGTGCGAGAACCCGATTAAAATAAACCTGTCGCGGCAGCGACACATTTACCCCCGGACCCGCCCATACGACCAATACGCCGCACAAGCCCCCTCCGACGACACCATACAAGACCCCATCGGATTTTCCGGCGTGCAAACCGTGCCCAACAACTTGCAATCTTGCGGTTTTTTCGCGCCGCGCAGAATGGCCGGACATTCGCAGCCTTTGACATCGCTCGCCTGAATCGCAGGCATGTTAAAACGTTGCTCGGCATCGAAATCGGCATAACCGGCTTTGAGCTTTAACGCGCTGTTGGGAATCAAACCCAAACCGCGCCATTCGAATTGCGGCCGCAACTCGAACACTTCCCGCACCAGCGCTTGCGCTTTCAGATTGCCTTCGCGGGTGACGGCGCGGCTGTATTCGTTTTCGACCTCGTGACGGCCTTCGTTGAGTTGGCGTATCAGCATTAGCGCCGACTGCATCACGTCCAGCGGTTCGAAACCGGCAATGACTATCGGCTTGGCATAGCGCTCGGCGAATGTTTCATAGGGCTGGCTGCCGATTACGGTACTGACGTGGGAAGGGCCGAGAAAAGCATCAATCGCGACCGGTTGCGGCGCATCCAGTATCGCCTGCATCGCGGCAGGGGTCAGTACATGGTTACAGAACACCGAAAAATTAGTCAACCCTTCGGCCTGAGCCTGCTTGACCGCGACGGCGGTCGGCGGCGTGGTGGTTTCAAAGCCTATCGCGAAAAACACGACCTGTTTTTCGGGATTTTCCCTGGCGATTTTCAACACGTCCTGCGTCGAATAAACCATCCGAATATCGGAGCCGTCCGCCTTGGCTTTCAGTAAGCTGTTGCCGCCGGTAGCCGGGACCCGCATCAAGTCGGCATAGGTGCAGAGAATCACGTCCGGGCGTTCGGCCAGTTGTATCGCGTTATCGATGCGGCCTGTCGGCAATACGCAGACCGGGCAGCCGGGGCCGTGGATGAATTCGACGTTGCCCGGCATTAAATCCTGTACGCCGTAGCGGAAAATGGCGTGGGTATGGCCGCCGCAAAATTCCATCAGCCGGTAATGGCGGCCCCGATCGACGGTTTGCGCAATTGCCTTGGACAGCTGCTGGGCGAGGTCTTGCTGCCTGAATTCGCTGATGTATTTCATACTTCTGACATTAATCCGGCTTCGGCAAACAAGGCCAGGGTTTTTAAGGCTTCGTCCTCGTCGATTTTATTCAGCGCATAACCGACATGCACCAGAACGTAATCGCCGAGCGCGACATCATCGACCAGGGCCAACGACACTTCGACTTTGACGTTGCCGACCGATGCGGTCGCCATGTTGTTGGCGGCATCAAGAGCGACGATTTGGGCGGGTAGGGCTAGGCACATATAAAAGGATCTCTGTAGTTTGTAGACTGCGTTTGCGCATTTAATATTGATTAATTCACCACGAAGACACGAAGAACACGAAGTTTTATCCTTTGCTTTTCTTCGTGCTCTTCGTGTCTTCGTGGTGTTATCTTTATAAATTGGCTTTATCGTACTAAGCCGCTCTATGCATAATCAATACGCTGCAACTCCAACTCGGCCTTCAGCCAGCGCAGCCAGCTGTCCATGCCCTCGCCTGTTTTGGCCGACAGCGACAGTATCTTGATGCGCGGATTGACCTGTTTTGCGTACTGTATGCATTGCTCGGTGTCGAAATCCAGGTACGGCAACAGGTCGGTCTTGTTCAAAATCATCAAGTCGGCGGCATGGAACATGTCGGGGTATTTGATCGGCTTGTCCTCGCCTTCGGTGGCCGACAAAATCACCACTTTATGCGCTTCGCCCAGGTCGAATGCCGACGGGCAAACCAGGTTGCCGACGTTTTCGATGAACAGCAGGCTATGGTCTTTCGGCTGGAGCGTTTCCAGCGCATGGCCGACCCGGTGCGCATCGAGATGGCAGCCTTTGCCGGTGTTGATTTGCAGCGCCGGTACGCCGGTGGCGCGGATGCGCTCGGCGTCGCGGGCGGTTTGCTGGTCGCCTTCGATGACCGCGATGTCGAGCTCGTCTTTCAGCCGGGCGATGGTTTCGGTCAGCAGCGTGGTTTTACCTGAACCGGGGCTGGAAACCAGGTTTAACGCCAGCATGCCGCGTTCGCCGAAATAGCGGCGGTTTTCGGCGGCATAACGGTTGTTCTTGGCCAGAATATCCTGTTCGATTTGCACCATCCGCGCTTGGCTTAAACCCGGCGCATGAGCATGTTCAGCATCGTGATCATGATGATGGTCGTGGTGTTCATGATCATGCGGATGGTCGTGGTCATGATCGTGCGAGTGGGAATGGCCCTCGCCGCAGCCGCATACGCCGCACATTATTCTACCTCCAGTTCTTTGATTCGCATTTGATCTCCGCTGTTGACCTGTAATTGATGGCTGCCGCAGTGCGGGCATAGATCGTATAACTGCTGCACAACCACGTTGCGGCTACACGGCATGCACCAGGCTTGGCCCGGTATTTCGATGATTTCAAGCTTGGCATGGTCGGCTATTGAGCCTTGTACAACAACATCGAAACTGAAACGCAATGCGTCAGTCTCGACACCGGCCAATGCGCCGATTTCCAGCCAAACCGTTTTGACTTTGCTGTATTGCTGGGCTTCCGCCTGCTGTTCCAAGACCTGCAAAATGCTTTCGCAGAGGGACAATTCATGCATGGCAATCCCTGCCATGCACCCTTCGGGTAAATGCAAATCCGCTCCAGGCGGATTTGTCATGCAGGCAATCCCTGCCATGCACCCTTCGGGCAAGTGCAAATCCGCTCCAGGCGGATTTGTCATGCAGGCAATCCCTGCCATGCACCCTTCGGGTAAATGCAAATCCGCTCCCGGCGGATTTGTCATGCTGGCTGTCCCTGACATGCACCCTTCGGGCAAGTGCAAACTTGTTCCTGACAGATTTGTCATGCATGGTTTTCTATCTCGTTTCGACTGTCGGTCAAGTGTAACGCGTATTGCACACAAGGGTCTACCGCGTTGATATAAAGTTCCGCTTGCCGTTGCAGATCGTTTAGGTTTTCGGCTTGCAATTGTTTCAAGCCTTGGGCGACGACGCCTTCGGGGTGAAAATTCCATTCGGTGGGCGCGATGATGCGGTAATCGTGTACCCGCCCCTGCTTCAATTCCAGACGATGGATTAACAGGCCGCGCGCCGCTTGGACCTGAGCCAAACCTACGCTCTCGTTAATCGCGCCGCTTAGCGGTAAAACCGATAGGTCTGTTATTTGCATCAAAAGCCGCCTGAGTTGGGATGGTGTTAAAGCGACTTCCAGCAAGCGGGCCAGTGTTCGGGCGATCAGGCCGTTACCGTAACGGCCGCGCATATCGGCGATTAAAGGCTGCGACAGCCGGCGGTTCAATAGCGTCGTTTCAAAACAGCGGCCTTGCCAATGCGGCATCCGACTGAAAGCTGACAAATCTTGCCGTTGCAATCCCCGGCTTAATACTTCTTCCTCAAACTCGGGCAGGCAGGCAACATTATTTTGCCCCACTGCCGCCCAGTTCCGTCCATATAAATGATTTAACAAGCTGGCAGGTAACGCATTACTTTGCCGTAGCCAATTCTGCAACTGCGCTTCGCCGGTTAACGCCTGAAATTCAACAAGTCGGCCGTTAAAGATCGAAGTGTCGATCAGCGCTTCCAGGTCGTCGATCAGTTGCATCAATCGATCGGTATCGACATTCAAGCAACTGTCGAGCTTGAATGCTTCGGCATGCCGGAACAAATGCCGCTTGAACAGCGCATCGAATTTAAGCAGCGACGCCAGGGCTTTTTTATCTTGAGCGAGACCTATAAAAACCGGCCAGTCCAGCAAAATACGCCACGCATGTTCGCGCAAGGTTTCCAGTTGCACCAGCAGGTCGCGGGCTGAATCAAGCTCAGGCTCGGTTGCGATACCCAGTGCCGCACGGCAGGCTTGCAACGCTGCATAAGCCTGGGCGTTGCCGCACAAGGTAAATAGCAACGGAACGGTCTCGAGTACCTGATCCGGGGTTTTGCCGATTAATACCTGTGCTATCGCTTCAGGCCGGCTGGATGCGATTTGCACTCCGCTCACCTTGCCGGAGTCATGATACAGATCGATGACAATTTTACCGGCCGGTGTCACTCAACGATTTCCTTTGCCGATAGCGCCGCGCAGCAAGTCACGACGACTGACCGCTCGCGGCGCCGTTTCGGCCAGCAAGCCTTGTAACGCAGCTTGAGCGGTAGCCAACGCGGCCGCTTGGTTCTCGAACTGGAACATCGGCGAGAACAAAGAGCAAAGTGCGTAAATGCCTATTGGTGTTTCACTGCCCAACATAAATTCGAATGTGCCATACGGGAAGCGCTTGTCGATTTTTATGCCCGGTTGTTGTTCGCGCCAAGCGCTGTCCGGTCCCGGCAGCAACATCAGATTCATGAACCAGGGTGTAATCAACACGCCGAGCCAGTCTTCGCCAAAGCGGCTAAAGCCGACGGCCTGCACCGAAAGCGCGAAGTTAACGACCGGCAACTCGCGCATGCGCTTATCCAGTATTTCATTGAATGTTGTTTCCAGTGTATGCCGGATTTGTTCGCTATTTTGCCAGATCATTACTTGACTTGGTGGGCGTGCTGTACATGCTAAAAAAGAGTTCTTCTCGTTTCCTCAAGTCACTGCGATTAAGTCAAGCGCATCGATATTCCGTAGGAGCGGGCCATGCCCGCGACATTTAGACAGCGATTAAAAACTTTTAGCTCCTTCACCGCGGGCACGGCCCGCTCCTACAATGCTTAACTACACAGCAACAAGCTTTTTTTCTTCGTGTTCTCGGCAATAGCTCCTGTATTGCTTTACCTCCTGCATCCATGTCGTTCGTGCCTTCGTGGTAAGTAAATACCCGGCCACAACATGCTCAATCATCCATCACCAAAAAATCCTGCTTTTTGCCGTCGCACTCAGGACAGCTCCAATGATCGGGCAATGCGGAAAAAGCCGTGCCCGGCGGCATTTGCCAGACTTCATCGCCAACAGCCGGGTCGTACACATACCAACAGATTTTGCATTCCAGCCGGGTTTGCGGCGTCAACTTCGAAGCGCCGCCGCCGAATGCCCCGGCAAAAAAAGAGCCATTCATAAATACACCTTAAGTATCTCCTGCAAGCGCTCGCGGCTGTCGGCTATATCTTCCGGCGAGGCGCAGGCCACGCTGGGCACGTCGCTGACTTCCAGCGTGTTGAGGATCAAGGTGTCCTCCGAATTGAAATACTGCACCCACCAGACGTATTGGGTGCCGGTGGCGGTGATCCGGCAGTTGCCGTAGCCGCGGGATAGAATCGTCACCGAGCCGCGACCTAAGCGTTGCGCCAAAAACGCCAGATCCTGCTCGGTCTGCGGCAGCAGGCTTAAATTGATCGTATGCGCTTCGCCGCCCGGACGGTATTCGGCGATTTTGGCGTTGAGTTCGGTCAGCAACGGCGGCGAGTTCATCACGTTTTTCGGCACCACAGTCCAATAAGTGTCGATTTGCGCCGCCGCGCCGTTAAAGGCCGATTGCGACAGCTGTTGCGGAATAATGCCGACTTCCAACGCGTCATTAACAATCTGGCTACGGTCGTTAAGTGTTTGCAAGCGCCAAACACCCGCCAATACCGATTCCTGAATGCGGATGTTTTGCCCGCCGGAACAAATCACGCTGACTTCGCCTTCGCCGAGCAGCTCGTCGATAAACCGCCGGTTGTTTGCGTCCAATCGGGTCAATTCGATGGCTACTGAAACCGATGGAAACGCGGCCAAATACTGCTGCAATTTCAGCAAAATGATTTTTGCCTGCGCCAAATCATGCGACTTTAAATCCGTCGAAATCTGCGGCATGGCATAGGTCGTCATTTCCTGCGGCATTTGCAGATATTCCAGCTCGACGCCGTCTTGTTCCGCCGGTTGGCTGCCTTGTCCGAAAATGGGGAGTGAAATAGAGTTCATAATGATCGTGGGTTATATTTTAGTATCGTTGACGCGCACGGCGCGCCCTACATTATTAATGAGCGCCGCCGCATACCTTATCCAAATCGAAGCCGGGCGGTTCGCTGGGTTCGGAGGCCAAGATCCCTGCCGCTTCCTGCCTGTATTCCCGCCAGTTGCGGACGCCGGTGATGACGCCCAAATACTCGCCGTTGCGCAGAAACACCAGCGACGGCCAGCCGGTAAAGCGGAACCGCGCTTGCAATTCTCGCTCGATGGATTTTTCGATAACCGCCGCTTGCAGCCGGCCGTTAAACGTTTTGTCCAGCTCCGGCAAGATCACCGCAACGTCGTTGCTTTCGGGAAACTGGACGGGATCGTTGCAGAAAAACAGTACGACGCTTTCATTGCCGTAAACGAAATGATCGTAACTGTCCGCATCCAGCAACGGATAGCCGTGCCGGGTTTGCAGCTGGGTAATCAGCGGTGATGTCATGGTTTTAAAAACTCCGGTAATTGCGGTTCCCTGTTTACAAGATCGGAAAACAAATGGTCTATGTGATTGTCGCCCTGCATCGCCAGCCGCATGGCTTCCAATGCATCTGAAATTTGCTTGGCTTTGGTTTCGCTGAGCACTTCCCTGGCGGTATCGAGAAACACCAGCAGCCAAGCACCGACCGGTTGCGGGCCGACCAGCATGGTATCGATTACGCTTTCCTCGCCGCGATAAAGACAGGTCGCGGATTCGCTATGCTGCGCCACTACTTGCATGGGGATGCCGATGCACATCAGTATTTGCCCCGGTAATCGACATCGACTTGCAAGGTGGGTTGTCCCGCCGGTTGCGGCGGACGCACCGCCAAGCCTTCGGCCTGCAACACCCGCTCGTCGCCGATGCGGCAGGCCTGCTCGGCGCTGGGCCGTTCCAGTTCGTAGCGCTGTATGTTCAACACCGGGTCGGCCAAATCGCCATCGGTGTCGGTTGTTTCCGCACTAATACCGAATGCTTGCAGGTAAGCCAGCGCCATGTCTATAGCAGGTTGAATTTGCGCTTTGACCGTCGGCCGCAAGCTGCCGCCGTAGTCGTCCAACTCTTCGGGCTGTACGCCGATCAATAGCAAGTGCCGCGGATAACTGCCCAGCATCTGCGCCATCGCCAACACTTCCTGGAATCCGGTTTGGTGCAGGCTCATTTTTTTTGCGCCAAGAAAATTCGGTACGTCTCTGTTTTCGATTCGTTTTAAGGTGCCGGGCGACAGGCCGTAATCGATCGCATCGAACACGACCAACGCATCCGCCGCCTGGACATGCTCGACCAAGTAAACGCCTTGAGTGCCGCCGTCCATGACGTTGACGCCGTCGGGAAACCGGTAGCTTTTTTGCAGGCGTTCGATCACACGGACGCCGAAGCCTTCGTCGGCCCAAAGTACGTTGCCTATGCCCAGCAATAAAATGTTCATGGTTAATCCTAAAAAAAAGCAGTTGGAAAGTGTGGAAGCCGTTCGTGCTGAGCCCCGTCGAAGCATGAGCGGCTTCCACACTTTCATCCACTTAGTAAGCATTCCAACACCCCGCTCGCCCTTGGACAGGCTCAGGGCGAGCGGGATGTTGGAATGCTTTAGTGCGATTTTAGGTTAGTGGACATCGTCTACCGGTTTATCGTCCTTGAAAGTGCGCCATCCGGTCACTATCGTGGACAACATGCTCTGCCGGGATAATTTATCCTCGCGCACCGCAACATAAACATGGATCAGCACAAAACAAACGATCAACCACATAACCAGATGATGCCAGCTGTGCAGGTTTTGGCTGTCGCCGAACAGCGGCAGCACCCAGCTGCTAAACAGCGCATGTTGCCAGCTGTCTTGCCCCGTGCCTTCTCCGTAAAGCGCAAAGCCGGTAACGATCATGAAGAGCGCGCCCCAAACGAAAACAAAATGCATCGATAACACCGCCAAAGGGTTATGGCCGATGTATTTTTTCGGCTCCTTAACCAAAAAGGCATACCAGAGTATTTCATGGCCGACGCCATGCCAGAACGCCCTCGCCAACAAAGGCGGCATAAAGATTTGCCGGGCATGTTCGTTACCGGCATAGGCCCAGTAAGCTCGAAACAGCAATCCTATCGCCAACAGGTAGCCGGCGGCGAAATGCAAAAATCGCACATAGCCCATCACAAAATGGTCTGACGCTTCGCCGCCGACCGATGCGAGCGGAGAAGCGATCAAATAGCCGGTTACGGTCAAGGCGACGATGACCAAGGCATTCAGGCTGTGCCAGAGCCGTACCGGTTTTTCGTAGACGTAAACGGCTTGCGCGCCCTCCCCCTCTGGAGAGGACTTTATACCGCTTGCGTCAACGGCATTGGATATTAAAGTTGGCTCAGTCATGGCGGTTCCTTATGCGAACAGCAACCAAGCGCCGACCAAGCCGGTCAAGGTTCCATAAACGCGGAGCAAACCGGTTGCATTGACATGTCGTGCAGCCAAGCCCAGAGCCAAGCCGGAACCGTACAAAACCGCCGTAGCCGATACAATCCCGGCGATATAAGCGTATGCCGAAGCATCAACCGGCATTTCACCGCCATGCGCCAGTCCGTGCATTGAGGCAAAGGCTGCAACCGATGTCAAAATAATCACCTTGCCGTAAAAACCTGCCTCGTTCCCACGCGCTGCGATTAAGTTAAGGCTTTTAGTGAGCGCTAGTTCCCAAGCTCCAGCTTGGGAATTCGGTGCAGGAAGCTCCAGCTTCCCGGATCGCGAAGCTGGAGCTTCGCTAACTGGGTTCCCAAGCTGGAGCTTGGGAACCAGCGTCTGTCTTAACTTGATGGCAGTGATGGCGGGAACTATGGGAAAGCTCAACGCTACACCGACCAGCAACAGAGAGACCAGAATACCCGTTTCGACATAAGCGAAACCGAACCCGGTTAAGCCGAATAGCGCGCCTATCGTCATAAACAACAAAAACACGCCTAGCGCCTGCCTGGCAAGCAAACGGCTTTGGCTGCTGGCCCATAATCCTAGACCCAACATCACTAGGAAATGATCCAGTCCCAAAAACGGATGCTGGAAACCGTGACTGAACCCGCCGGTCGGCAGCAAGCCGGTATGTGCCGATGCGGCCTGGGAAAACGCGATAAGTCCTGCGACCACTATAATTTTTTTCATAACCATGCTCCTCAACGAACTTTGACTTGGGTTAATTCGGTGCCGTCCGGGCTGATGATATGCGTCGAACACGCCAGACAAGGATCGAAACTGTGCAAGGTGCGCAGGATTTCCACCGGTTCCTCGGGACGTTCCACTTTGGTATTCATCAATGCCGCCTCGAACGCGCCGATATTGCCTTGCTCGTCGCGCGGCGAGCCGTTCCAGGTGGTCGGCACCACGCATTGGTAATTGGCGATTTTGGTATTTTCTATTTTCAGCCAATGACCCAACGCGCCGCGCGGCGCTTCGGTAAAACCAACGCCTTTGACGCTACTCGGCCAGGTTTCCGGGTCCCATTTGGCGACATTGGCCGTCGCCAAATCGCCGGATTTGATATTGGCGATCATCTTGTCCATGAAATAGCGCATTTTGCCTGCCGCCCATTGCGCTTCCAGGCCACGCGCGGCCGTCCTGCCCAAGGTCGAGAACAACGCGGTGACCGGCACATCCAGCGTCTTCAACACAAAATTGATTTGCTCGGTAATTTCCTTGTTGCCTTGCGCGTAACCGATTACATAACGGGCCAACGGGCCGACTTCCATTGCATGGCCGCGCCAGCGCGGAGCCTTGATCCAGGAGTATTTGGCCGCTTCGTCCAACTCCTTGATATGGGTGCGGTCGCCTTTGGTGTTCGGCCCCAGCTTGTAGTTGGGTTCGGTGACGCCGTCCCACGGATGCAGGCCCAGCGATTCGTCCGGGTATTTGTACCAGGAGTGCGGGATGAATTCCTTGATTTGCTCGGGATCGGTCAAATCGACTTCATGGACTTTGGTCAAATCGCCGTTGATGATCGCGCCGCGCGGCATCAGCAAGTTCGACGCCGAATAATCGTTGGCCTTATCGGGAATGTCGCCGTAGGACAGCAGGCTCTGCCCGGAAATACCGCCGCCGTACATCCAGCCTTTGTAGAACCCGGCGATAGCCAGTAAATCGGGGATGTAAACCTGGTCGATAAAATCAATCGTGCGGTCGATAATCGACGACACCAAATTCAGCCGCTCCATGTTGATCGCCCCGTTGGCGCCGACGCCGTCGATATTGATCGCACACGGTACGCCTCCGACCAGCCAGTTCGGATGCGGGTCTTTGCCGCCGAAAACGGTGCGGATTTTCATGATGTCTTTTTGAAAATCCAACGCTTCCAGGTAATGCGTCACCGCCATCAGATCGGCTTCCGGCGGCAGTAAATAGGCCGGATTGGTCCAGTAACCGTTCTTGAACGGCCCCAGCTGCCCGGATTCGACAAATTTCAATAAACGGTTTTGCGTATCGCGAAAATAGCCCGGCGACGATTTGGGATTATGCGGCGAAATCGATTGCTGTAGCGCCGAAGTCGCAACCGGATCGGCTTTCAGCGCATTGACCGGATTGACCCAATCCAAAGCGTGCAGATGATAAAAATGCACCAGATGGTCTTGCACCTGCAAGCTGAGCTGCATCAGGTTACGGATCGAATTGGCGTTTTCGGGAATCGTAATCTTTAACGCATCCTCGACCGCGCGCACCGAAGTCAACGCATGGGTGCCGGTGCAGACGCCGCAGATGCGCTGTACGAAAGCCCAGGCGTCGCGCGGGTCGCGGCCTTTCAAAATCACTTCCAGGCCGCGCCACATGGTGCCGCTGGAAATCGCGTTGCGGATGATGTTGTCGTCGTCGATATTGACTTCGCAGCGCATGTGGCCTTCGATACGGGTGACCGGATCGACAACGACGCGGCGGCCTGCGTCATTCAGGTTAAAGCCGTTGGGGGTGTTGGTGACTGTCATTGTTGTTCTGCTCCTGGTTGTGTGTCGCCCGATTTTTTGGAACGGTTCAGCGCGGTCAAGCCGGCGTGTGCGGCGATGCCGAGGCCGACTACGGCGGCTGCGGCGCCGCCGACCGTATCGGCGTTGGCTTCGATACCGAAATCGTTAATATCGGTCAGGCGCTGGTAAAAGCCGCCCTTATCCCAGAAACCGTCCTCGGAACAGCCGATACAACCGTGACCGGATTGAATCGGGAACGATACGCCTTCATTCCAGCGCATCGTCGAGCAGGCGTTATACGTGGTAGGTCCCTTGCAGCCCATTTTGTACAAACAATGTCCTTGCCGCGCGGCCTCGTCGTCCCAATGTTCGACGAATTGCCCGGCGTCGAAATGCGGACGGCGGTAACATTTATCGTGGATGCGCTGGCTGTAAAACATCTGCGGGCGGCCCTGGCGATCCAGGGTCGGCAGCTTTTCAAAGGTTAAGAGATAAGCGACCACGGCGGTCATCACCTCTGCAATCGGCGGACAACCGGGTACTTTGATGATCGGCTTGTCGGCCAGACCGGGGATTTTATGGGTCGGCGTGGCGCGGGTCGGATTAGGCTTGGCGGCCTGAACGCAACCCCAGGATGCGCAAGAGCCCCAGGAAATAATCGCCTTGCAGCTTTCGGCCGCGTATTTGAGCTGCTCGACGAACGGCTTGCCGCCGATGATACAGTACATGCCGTCTTCGCCCAGCGGCGCGTTGCCCTCTACGGCCAGAATGTAATTGCCTTTGTATTTTTCGACTATTTCATCGACGATGGCTTCGGCGTTGTGGCCCGCCGCAGCCATGATGGTGTCGTCGTAATCCAGCGACAGCATCGACAGGATTACATCCTTGGCTAAAGGATGGCCGGAGCGGATGAACGATTCCGAGCAACACGTGCATTCCAGACCATGCAGCCACAGCACCGGAATGCGCGGCTTGGTCTCCATCGCATGAGCGATTTTGGGAGCGAAAGCGGGGGAAAGCCCTAACGAGGCAGCGGTCAGGCTGCAAAACTTCAGAAAACTGCGGCGGGTGATGCCTTGCCTGCGCATGACATCGTAAAAGGTTTCATTCATTCAGGAACTCCTGGCGTTATTGGCTGCTTGAAGAATGCACTTCTTCAGCGCCGCGTTTCCAATGCAGAGTATTTACCGACTTGAAGCCGACCAGGGCAGCACGATAGACCGTTTTTCCGGCGGGTACAAAGTCGCTTGGAAGCGCTTATTGTTATTATGCTTAAATGCTAACGCAGCGATCGGCGCTGTTCTCCAGCCGACGCTGCTCCGCATAGCTGGAGCAACATCTATGCCGGATTAGCGTCGACCAAGAAACCTTTATAATTGTGGGAGAAATAATGAAAAAGAGGGGTGGGTAAAAATCAACTCATGTTCGTTATGCGACAAATACAACAAAATCAGCAGGCTGTTGCGTGAAAGCTTACATTAAACCGAATACCGGTATCGCCATCATTACCGCTTTATCCTGCTGATTCGCAGCCGTTGTTATGAATCCGGCATTGCCGCCAGACGGTTCTCCAGTTCGGCGTTTACCAAGGCATCGTAATGGCGCTGCAAGATAGAGTCGGTAGGACGCGGGAACAGAGCGGATTCGATTTCATTTTGCAGATGCATAAGAAAATTCTGCTGAAGTGTTGAATCCTCAGAGACTCCCAGTCCTGAATTTGAACCGAAATCACCGGTAGCGTCGAATTGTTGGGGAGATTTTGCAGGAAACAGCATCGACGGAAAAAAAGCGCATGCTGCAATTAAAAACATGAAAAGGAACAACAGAGTGGCTTCGAACATACTAATACCTCGCTATTAATGAAAAAATGACGAGTACACACAATAAATAGATGCGGTAACTCCAATTTTCTAAAAAGCAATTAAAATGCCAGACTACTCATATCGTTAAGCTGTTGAATATTATCGTTAACTGATAATCTCAACAGACAGCGCTTGGTTCTTTTTGGAACAATTTATCTGTAATCCATCAATACCGCCCCAGACCTATGCACGTTTTAAACTCAATGCAGAATTAAAAACGTCACTGCCATGCAGCGCGACAAACAGGACAAAAACTATCTATGCGTAGCATCAGTAATCTAAAAAACAGTTGATTGCTGGGATAACTTTACGAAAAGTTAAATTGACTCGTCCTTCCGTTACATTTTGATCGATGGGAACGCTATGCAGCCAATGGTGCTGAAAATCCGGCCTCATAATCAATAAAGCGCCGCTGCGCAATGATACCCGCCCCTGCTCCGAAGACTTTTTATGCCTGAACGCAAATTGCCGTTCCGCGCCGAATGTCAACGAGGCGATAAAAGGTTGCTCGCCCAGCTCCGGTTCATTATCCGCATGCCAGCCGACATAATCGCCTCCGTTTCGGTACAGATTAACCAATACCGAATTAAACGAGAAACTTAAGTGCGACTCGACTTGAGCTCTAATATCGGACAGCAAGGGCGTCCAGGCCCGGGTTTGCAGCAAGTTGTTGCTATAGCTGTAGCGAATCCCCGGATCGGCGTGCCACGTTTGTAATCTGGGCAGGATAAATTGCCGTCCGGCGACAACATATCGGTTATCGGGCCACTGATGTTCGTGCAACAGACACCGATAGATGCGTTCGCATTCGACGGCATCGTAAAAGTCATTAATGACCTCAAGCTCGGGCCAGGGAGTGCTGTTTCTTGAACATGTCATTTATTTTTACCATGAAGGACTTGAAGAGATTACGGTAGTGACTTCATGCGTGATAGTGAGATGCTTCATAGAGATCAAAAGCTGTGCTTCGCGGATTCTCTTCATGATCTTCATGATCTTCATGATCTTCATGATCTTCATGATCTTCATGATCTTCATGATCTTCATGATCTTCATGATCTTCATGATCTT